>VMTI01000251.1 GCA_013791675.1 bacterium
CACCAGTTTCAATCCACGCCCCCGCACGGGGGGCGACGGCAATACTCCGGCTATCCACCTTCCAGAGATTAGTTTCAATCCACGCCCCCGCACGGGGGGCGACCGCCGTTATCTTTTTGTTCACGCCCTCCGCATCGTCGTTTCAATCCACGCCCCCGCACGGGGGGCGACTGTCTTACTGAAAATAATTGAATTAAAACTACTTTCAGTAAGTTTATCGCGAACCTATTTTAAAATCACTTTTTAATTTTTTCACAAAATAAAAAATTTTCTAAAACCTTTTAATATTCACATTTTCAAAAATGCGGATATTCTACATAACAGTGTGTTTCCTTCAGGTTCGCACAAATCAGTTAAACTATTATCACCCCCTCTTGATCAATCGTTTTTTTTGCTCCGACATGTTCTACCCGTCTTCTCCAGTTAGCTCCTAAAAAATAAAATCTTAAACTATCCTTGCCAAGGTCTGCTTCCCTAATCAACCTTTCTCGCATATTAGTCCATCTGGCAGGATCCACAATGCACTCAAAAACGGAATTCTGCACGCGTTGCCCATTATTAAGACAAACTTTTGCCACTCGCCGAAGACGCCTTGCGCCCCCTTCGCTCTCGGTATTCACGTCATAAGTAACCAGCACCATCATATTCTCACCTCACTTGTAGATAAAGGGCGGATATCCGTCCAAATCCCCGCGGATATACCGCGCGAGAAGCATTGCCTGGCAATGCGCTAAAAGTCCTATAGATACTTTTTCGTCTAAAAACGGATGATTTATTTCATCTTGCTTTCTCTTTTGGTAGGCAATCAATACTTCTTTTCTGGTCTCATCAGTCATCAATACAGCTCCGCTTTCAGTTTTACGGAAGCCTTTTCCTTTTATCTGCTGCCGGTTTATAAGATTAAGCGCCAAACGGTCAGCTATAAAAGGTCGAAATTCTTCCATAATATCAAGGGCTAAACTTGGACGTCCTGGACGATCTCTATGAAGAAACCCTACGGCAGGATCAAGTCCCACTCCTTCAAGCGCCGCCGTAACATCATGCGCAAGCAAAGTATAAAGGAAAGACAATAGCGCGTTTATATTGTCCAATGGCGGTCGGCGACTGCGTTCTTTAAACTGAAAATAGTCTTTCTGCGCAAGAATAAGATTATCAAACACGCCAAAATATACACCTGCGGCGCTCCCCTCAAAACCGCGCAAATTCTCAAGGTTCATAGATTTGTCAATTTTTTTCAACATCCAAACAAGTTTTTTAGCGGCTGCCTGCAATGAACTATTTTTTTCAGAATTCAGTTCTTCTCTTGAAGCTCTTAGAATAATCGTCCGGCAATTTGCTATTTTAGCCATAATAACCGAACTGGCGATTTCTACAGAAGCCGTTTCATCATCGGCGCGGCGATATTGTTCGCGTCGCAGCAGCACATTCCCCGAAACCGGCCCCTGCACTCTTGCAAAAAATTTTCCATGTTCACTAAAAAATGAAATCGCCACATTGTTCTCGGCGCAGAGTTCCATAAGAGGCGGGCTGCATGAAACCTGACCAAAGCAAACTATCCCGCCAAGAGTATGCACAGGCAACTGAAGTTTGGCTTTACGCTCCACATTTACTACCACTGTTTCTCCGTCGCGGGAAAGATACGAACCCTGCGTCGTCACATAAAGCGTATTAAGAAGTCGTTTCATGCGTTATTCCTCACCTTCCCCTGATGAAAGAATGTTCTCCAAATACTTCTGCACTTTTTTATCCTTTCCTATAATCTTCGGCATACATTGTTCCAGCAAGGAACATCTTTCGCACCTCTTTTCATACTTCGCCGGAGGAGTTTTGCCTCTCGCCGTCAATTCCCTGAGACGCCCGCAAAGTTCTTCCGTGTTTTTTCTGAGAGCATTGTCAAAAAAAACAACGGCGCGTCTTTTCGGAACTCCGTAATAAAGAAAGCCCTGCGGTATTTCAACTTTCATCATTTCTTCAAGGCAAAAAGCCTGAGCGCAGACCTGAACCTCATCACAAGAATCGGCTTTAGGCCGACCTCTCTTATATTCAACAGGCACAGGTTTCCATAACCCGTTTACACCTTCAAGAGCTACGCCTAAAGAAACTGGCTCGTCCCCGCATAAACGATGAAACTCCACCACATCGGCTTTTCCCGTCAATCCAAGCCGCAGTGATCTGAGCCGGAGTCCACGGGCTATACGAATATTTCCTCTAACCTCGGTTTCCTCATTATCCGGTCTGTCGTGAAAATGACGACCCTCCGCTGTGAGACGATTTTCATTCCAAAGGTTTTCCAGATGTATCAAACCCCACTGCCTCTCGCAAAATGCTAAATGCTGAAGCGCGGAAAGCCAGATAAAATCTTCTTCGGCGTACATCAATCCAGTTTCTTTTGCGATTCTTTTGATTTTAGATAATTCCGTCGGGAAACGACCGGTCTTTTCAGCCTTTTTTCCAAAGCTTTCCGGGCATCACCGGATATTTTCCCGCCGGCTCTGGCGTCGGTTTTTAACTTCGGAACTCCCCGCGAATTTTCGTTCCGGTGAATTTCCGTCGTGGCGCGCTCACCCAGCATTGTGAATATCAACTCAAGGTCGTCCATATGGTCACGTAGGTTTTCCCGTTTCGCTCCCCGGTTTTTCCATTCATCCGTCAGTTCCTCGCGGATTGCAATACCCCTCATCCTCTTTTCAATCCAGTCATCGCTGTAGCCTTTAAGTTTATAGAGCATCCTTGTCCGTTTCGTAGCCAGTTCAGGATTTTCTATCTCCTGAATCCGCTCATAACCCACCTTCGCCAGCCAGCGCTTGAAAGGTTCTGCCTTGGGCGACGGAATAGATTGAACGATGCGGAAGATACACTCGGTATTGGCGCAATTAAGTTTCTGAGCGCCCCCTGCGGTCTGAATCAAAAGGGGGGTGGCAATTTGCCCCCACCCTTTATTCAGTTCCGAATCCCGGCGACGCATGTCTTTGATATATCCGCTCGCCTGCACCGAATCCGTAAGAACTTCAATAACATCCGCAATAACAAACCACCATTTTTTGTTGTGAATGGTTTTCTTGACCGTTTTCCCTTTAAATATGGCTATTTTCGTTTCCATTTCATACCCTCAGCCGCAGAGCTCGTATGCGAAATAAACTTACAATTTTTCTTCTAACTCAATACCTTGGGGTAGCTTATCTTTCTCAATCGTTACATTGTAATCTGACCATCGCCGGGGAACATCATTTTCGCTTTTCTTTTTTATAGAAACTCTGTCAAATAATTCCCCCGACCTGGCATTTCCAAGATGACTTTCATGTTTGAAAACAATAAGTTTACGCGGATTCATTTCACCCCGGGCGGCAGCGCGGTCGTGTTCAAAAGCATTAATCAATGCTTCCCAGAGAAGCGTTAAATCATCTTCGGAAAATCCGGTTTTTGGAGCATCCGCAGCAGAAATAAAACCATGCATTCTATAAAGAGCATACGGCACAGTGGATTTACGGCCAAATGTTGAAGCATGTTCTCTGTTCTCTTGAGCTTTAGCTTCTTTCTCAGTCGTTACCGCGCAACGGGTAATAGAATGTTCAGCTTGATATATTCTGTCAATTGACCTCGCAAAGGTAAATTGAACGGGGCCGCGCAAAGTACCCGAAGGTTTATCACCTACAGCTAAGACCGCCCCGAATGCGCGAATATCAAAATACTTTTCACAAAGCTTTTGCTGACGTTCCTTAATAACATCCCTTTTCTCTTTTTTTGCCTCCTCCTCAATTTTTATATCGGCTATATCTTTACCAAGTATATTTTCCTGCCTAATAAAAATATCATAAGGTTCTTTCAAGTCATGTTTCACAATAACATAATTGCGCACTTTCCGTTTAATACAAACATCGGTAATAATTCCTTCCTGATTCTCCGCATCAGCGCGCGGTAAATTTGCCTGATCAGGATCTCCATTAGGATTACCGTCTTTGACATCAAACAAAAACACAAAATCATAACGATTCTTAATTACTTCGCTCATTTCTGTTCCTCCTCTACAATTTCTTTTAATTCCGCACGATTAAACTGCTTCTGTCTCTGATGATAATAACCAATAGCAAACTGCCCCTGCTCTTCCAAAGTAAAAATCGCCGGAAACTCTTCAATTTTGATTTCTTTGCATAAACTCTGCAATTCTCTGTCTAATACAACGGCAAGTCCGGGCTTTTCCCCCTTTAGTTTAGTGAAATGCTTGGAACTTAAACTAAAGAGCCGACCAAATGCCGGAGCAGGATTGGTTAACGCAAAAGTAAAATACTTTTCTCTTATTCCAGCATTAGTTTTACCCAGGGCAGCGTATTGAATGCTTTCCAGAACGGCAAAAATTTGTCCGCAAACATACGCCGCCGGGTTTCCCCTTCCCTCTACTTTTTTTTGATCCATAAAAATACCTCCTTTAAAATTTCGCAACAATATTAATTTAATCAGCGCCGCCCGCTCAGGAGTTACTCCATTTTTATCCAGTCGCGCGCGCTTCAATACGGCTACCAGTATCCATAATGGCGGCACTGTGTTTTTTAACGCCGTCTTCCATAAATATGCTGCAATTCTTGCTGACGCTACATCATTTTTATCATAACTTTCATTTTGGTTTTTCCTCTGACAACATCTCGCCAGTTCATAAAGTCGGGAATAATATGCCCTGCTTTTCTTTAAATCAAAATCATAATGATCTATGGCTATATCCCGGAACCATGTAGCAATTGACTTTTGAAAACTAATAAGGCTTGTTTCTACCCAATCGCGCACAGCAATACGCGCGGCCGAGCCGGAAAGAGTAAATGAATAAAATCTATCAGTTTCCAAATACCGCGATTTTTTATTGTCACCTGAAGTCACCGAATCAATTAAGTTTGCTATTTTCCCCTCGTCAGGAGTATCCAATAACTCCATTTCTTCTACCGCGGTGTTTTCTCTCGTCCAGAAAACCATAGCGGTATCAGACCCAAGTTGCTTCCGGTTTGTATATCGGAAACTTTCTTTTTCTTTGCCATTGTTTTCAGTAATTGTAACCGGATTTCCGTTACATAAAAGCCAGTTTAAGCCTTCAACATAAGTTTTAGCGCAATTGGTGCATATTGCTGAATTATTATTGCCTTTTAAGCCATAAGATTCAAAAGCTTTTTCGTTATAAGACACTAATGCGCAACCGCTAGTTTTACCATCCGGTACCCTTTTAATCATACCGTGCGGGTCATCAATCACAGGATAATCAGTTTTTCCGCAAATAGAACACATTGTCTTTAATTTAGACAACAATATTTTTTGGTTAGCTTCATAATTATCAATAATTTTTTGATAAACATTCGGTTCTTCGTGAATTCGTGTATCTTTACCCCGAATACGAAAACCAATATTTCCTTTTCTCTCTTTTTCAGGAATTGCTTTTTCAAATTCTAAAATAGCTTTATCTAAACCATTGGCTTTATTGCCGTAGTAAAATGCAATTACCGGTTTTAATTCTGCTAAATCTTTATATTGTTCAAGTTTTTCTAAAAAAAGTTTATGTTTTTTTGTTGAAGCATTGCCGCCATAATTCAATACCTCCTCTGCTTTATCTAATAGCAAACGGGCTTTACCTTTTTTTGCTGTAATAGCCTCAGCCGTTGTCATTTTCTTATCAAAGGGAATAAAACTATGAAAGCTACCATCTTGATTAATTACCAAGTCAATAGATATCAGCTCTTCTTTAAGGGCATCTTGCGACACCTTTCTGATTTTCTTCCCTAATTCACTTAATTCCCGAATCATATTGCCTCCTCCTCTTGCTGATTAAAATTATAAATCACCGCAGAGGTTTCGCTATTTATGTCCAGACGAATATGGCTTGATTTCATCATCTTATCGTTTTCCGGTACTTCGCAATTCAAAACACCATTTTTTATAGCAACATCATAGAAAAAAACGGGTTCAGGGTTGCCTTTTTCATTAAAAAAAATATCAAATAGCATACTCCCAATAGGAATTGTTTCGGCAATAGGTTCCTCGGTGTTATCAGGTCCCATAAATTCAGCAGAGAATTCTCTCGTCCCTAAATACGGCCGCCGCCAGCATTGCCCTTTTCTTACTCTGCGGCGGAACATTTCAACATATTTTTTCGGAGGATTCTTTTCTGAAACAGGCTCTTGATATATTGATGCCTCAATAATATAAGCGACATCTTTCAGAACAATACTGTTCCGCTGCGCACGGTCAACCTCAATAATTATTGGATTTTTGCCTTGCTTAGACTTAATTTCATTTCTCTTGACCGTAAAATATTGTATTGGTTTCAAAACCAATATTTTCCTTACATACCATTGAAATTCCGGCTTCCACAAAATACAATCAAGAACTCCGCGAGCCGCCGACGGAGTCATGCACGGATAAGTCATGCGTTCCACTTTTAAGTCAGGCCTGGTAAAACAGGCAAATTCACTCTTAACCTTAACGCTAACAATTTCTTTATCAAGCATATAAATACCTCCTAATGTTCAAAATTATAACAGCGATATAACATTTTCATACAATTAAATCATCTGGTTCAATCGGATCTGTTGAAATGCCTGTATGGTTGTCATAATTACCATCCCATACAGAGAAACCCTGCGGCATTTTTCTATACATCCCCTGATTTTTATTCAAAAAATTCTGATAAACTTGAACAGTAAATAACTGAATTTTACGAAAATCTTGACGCGACAAAAATTTCTTATTTCCTATTATCCAAAATAATTTGCGGCTCTCATCGTTATAATTATGAATAAAAAGCCCTTCGGTCGCATTTTTAATTACTCTATCCTGCATTATTCATACTCCCTGGAAAAAATAAAATTTTAGGATTTAATGGCAAAAATCCCATTTGATA
>VMTI01000181.1 GCA_013791675.1 bacterium
TTTGACATAATGAAAATTGTGGCAAAAAAGCTTCCGCCTTTCATAAACACGGGAATAGCCCACAAAGACGCGGGCATAGGCCAGATTGGCGCGGGGCTTCTTTACGCTCCCATGGACTGCTTCAAGCAGGCGCTCAAACGTTTTGCCGAAATTGCCCTGACTTAAAGTCAACCTCTGCTACCTTTTGTTTTTTACTTTACATCCAGGGCGTATATTGTTAAAATAACCCAATGAAAATGAGCAAACTTAATTCTGTGGGAAAATCGGAAATAAGAAAAGACGCCGTTTCAAAGGTGACGGGCGAGTCGCTTTTTATCAATGACGTAAAATTTCCCGATATGCTTTACGCCGCGACGGTGCGGTCTCCCGCGCCTCACATAAAAATACTCGGCATCAACGATGCTGAAGCGCGAAAACTCCCCGGGGTGAAGGGCATTTACTACGCCAAAGATATTCCCGGAGAAAACAAAGTGCCTTTGGTTTTTCAGGACTATCCTTTTCTTGCCGATAAAACCGCTCAATTCCAGGGCCAGGCAGTGGGGCTCGTCGTAGCGGACGACCCCATCTCCGCGCGTCGGGCAGCGGCTTTGGTAAAAATAAAATACAAAGAACTTCCGGCGGTTTTTGACCCGTTGGAAGCGCTCAGGAAAAAAAGCCCGAAAATTTACGGGAAAGATAATGTGTTCAAAAAATTCGTTATTAAAAAAGGTGACATAAAAAAAGCCAAAGCCGATGTGGAGATAGAAGACACCTTTACCGTGAATTATCAGGTGCACGCCTATCTTGAAACGCAGGGCGCTATCGCCGTGCCTCGCGACGACGGGGGAATGAATGTTTACGGCTCCATGCAGTGCCCTTTTTATGTGCAGGACGCCGTAGCGAAAGTTTTAGGGGAGACCTACAACAAAGTGAAGATAGTCCAGCAGACGACGGGCGGCGCTTTCGGCGGCAAAGAAGATGTGCCTTCAATCGTGTGCGGGCACGCGGCGATGCTCGCGCGCTTAACGGGAAAACCGGTCAAACTCATATACAGCAGGGAAGAGGATTTTCAGTCAATGTCCAAAAGGCATCCCGGCTGGGTAAAAATAAAATACGGCGCCAAAAAAAACGGTAAAATAGTTTTCTGCAAAGTGAAGTATATTCTTGACGGCGGCGCTTTCGCCACGCTCAGCCCCATAGTGCTGTGGAGAGGCACCGTCCACGCTTCGGGCCCTTATGAAATAGATAATGTGCTGATTGAAACTTACGCCGCCGCGACCAACAAAGTGCCCTGCGGGGCCTACCGCGGTTTCGGCCAGCCCCAGGTGTCTTTTGCCAACGAATCTCTGATAGACATGCTCGCCGAAAAACTGAACATGAATCCCGCGCGCCTGAGGGAAATTAATGCCATAAGAAAGGGCGGTACCACGGCGACAAATCAGAAAATAACCGAAAGTATAGGTTTGCTCAAAACAATGGCTCTGTCAAAAAAATCGGCGGGGTGGGCCAAAAAATGGAAAAAGCCGTCGGCTCGGAAAGGTGTAAAAAAATACGGAATAGGCATGGCTTCTTCCATTTACGGGGTCGGCCTCGGAGCCGGAGGCCAGCATCTCGCTAAAAGCGGTTCCTTCGTGCAGATTGAGCCCGACGGAAGCGTTATCATAGCCGTGGGCAACACCGAAATGGGGCAGGGCGCCCGCACCGTTCTTTCACAGATTGCCGCCGAAACTCTTGGCGCGCCATACGAAATTGTGGATATGATGCCGACCGATACATCCCGCGTTCCCGATTCGGGCCCGACGGTGGCCTCACGCACAACCGTTATGAGCGGAACGTCTGTTATGAACGCCTGCAAAGTCATACGCGGACGCATTGACAAAGTTGTCAGAAAAAAACTTAAAGCTAAAGGTAAGGTTTTATCTGAAAACGGTTTTTATAAAATAGGAAACAAAAAAATTTCTTATACCGAGGTCATCGCGGAATGCTGGGCGGAAAGAGTGCATCTAAGTCATGCCGGATGGTTCAGGGTTGAGGGAACGACTTTCGGGGAGAAAGATGGACAGGGAGACCCTTATTACGTTTACACATGGTCCACGATGATTGCGGAAGTTGAGGTTGACACAGAAACGGGACTTGTGGAAGTGCTGAATTTCATAAGCGCCCACGATATAGGCAAAGCCATAAATCCGCGAGAGGCGGAAGGCCAGATACAGGGAGGAAGCCTGCAGGGCATAGGATACGCTCTTTCAGAAAATCTCGTGATAGTCAAAGGCCGCATGCTCAATCCGAATTTTACAGGATACATAATACCGACGATAATGGATTCTCCCGATATAAAACCCATAATAGTGGAAGAAAAATATCCCAAAGGGCCTTATGGAGCCAAAGGTCTCGGCGAGCCGCCTCTTATTTGCGCGGCGCCGGCGATAGCCAACGCCATATACAACGCCACAGGAAAACGAATCAAGGCTCTTCCCATGATACCTGAGAGGGTGAAATGCGCATAAGTTTCAAAATAAACGGAAAAAAAGTTGCCGTGGATGTTGCACCGGAAGCGAGGCTTCTGGACGTCATAAGGGATAACCTCGGCCTCACAGGGACGAAAGAAGGCTGTTCCAAAGGCGAATGCGGCGCGTGTTCGGTTATAGTTGACGGCGAAATTGTGGATTCCTGCATTTTCCCCGTATCCCAGGCGGAGGGATGCGATATAATCACGATTGAGGGCATGAGCAAAGGCGGAAAGCTTCATCCCATACAGAAAGCTTTTATAGAAGAGGGAGCCGTTCAGTGCGGTTTCTGCACGCCGGGAATGGTGCTGGCGGCGAAGGCGCTGCTTGATAAAAAACCCCACCCGTCCGACGAAGACATAAAAGAAGCTCTGTCGGGCAATCTCTGCCGCTGTACGGGCTACACAAAAATTAAAAACGCCGTCAAAAAAGCGGCGAAAAAAAGATGAAAAAATTTATAAAAATTAAAGCCGTCGCGGAACTGAAAAAATTAAAGGAGAAATGCGTTTTTCTCGCCGGCGGCACGGACATATATGTGGCGCTTAACGACGGCTTGCTTGACGGGGCTATTTTTTGCGATATATCGTCTCTTAAAGGGTTGGATAAAATTCTCGTGAAAGGCAAAAACATAAGTGTCGGGGCATTAACGGTCTTCGCTGATATAGCAAAATCGCCTCTCATAAAAAAATACGCTAATTGTCTCGCGGAAGCTGCCGCGAGCGTGGGTTCCCCGCAGATAAGAAACCGCGCTACCATAGGCGGCAATGCCGCCAACGGCTCGCCGTCGGGAGACGCCATTCCCCCCTTATACGCGCTGAGGGCGGCGATAAAAACAAATTTACGGACTATCGCCATTGATAAGTTTTTCACGGGCCCCAAAAAAACCGTTCTTAAAAATAACGAGCTCATAACCGAATTGCTGATACCCAAAAAAAACAACAGAACTTTTTTTGAAAAAATAGGCCCGAGAAAAGCTCTCGCCATCTCAAAGGTGTCGGTCGCTGTATCCCTCGTTATATCCGGCGGAATTATCCTTGAAGCGGGAATCGCTTTCGGAGCCGTCGGGCCGACTGTTGTAAGGGCATCTGTAACCGAGCAATTTTTGAAAGGCAAAAAGCCGAGCGGAAACATTATCATTCGCGCCGCGTCCATAGCGCGAGGCGAGATATGCCCCATAGATGATTTCCGCAGCACCGCAAAATACCGGCGCGAATGCGCCGCCGTTATAATATCCCGCATACTTAAAAAAGCGCTCTGAATCCGCCTGGCGCGTCGGCGCCGTCCGCACGCAAAGCGGCCGTATTAGGCGTGGCGCCTTCGTCGCGGTTGTGGGGCGAGATTTCCGGGAAGATAGCTTGTGAAAAGGAGAGCAAACTGATGATGCACGGAATTTTCTGGCTTGGGCAGTCGGCCTTCAGAATAGAATCACAGGGAAAAATACTTTACATTGATCCGTACAATATTACTGACGCTGATAAAAAAGCTGACCTTATTCTTGTAACGCACGCCCATTTTGATCACTGTTCTCCGCCGGATGTAAAAAAAATAATGAAAAAGGGGACAATTATCGCGGCCGCTGAAAGTTGCGAAAGCAAATTTGAAAATGAAATTAAAACGATGAGACCCGGTGACAGATTTGACGAGGCCGGTTTTTCAGTTGAAGCTGTGAGGGCATATAACACCAATAAGAATTTTCATCCCAAAAGCAACGGCTGGCTGGGTTTTGTTATAAATCTGCCCGACCGGAGAAAGGTTTATCATGCCGGCGATACCGACAATATACCCGATATGAAGGATATTAAAAATATTGACATTGCTCTTTTGCCCGTCGGCGGGACTTACACAATGACCCCCGAGGAAGCCGCCGAAGCCGCGCTTGTTTTATCTCCCAAAATAGCGATACCCATGCATTATGGTTCAATTGTGGGTTCCCCCGGCGACGCTGACAAATTCGCGGCGCTTCTCAAAGGCAAAATCAAGGTAGTTATAATGGGGTCAGGTCTTGACATTTGACATTTCTGTGACTCATGCTAATGTCAAATGTCAAGACCTGGCCCCGCTTATTCTTGCGGCGGGGTTTTCATCGCGAATGAAAAAAGACGGCGGGGCAGGGATAAAAGCCCTGCTGACTTTGAGTGACGGCGTCACCTTTTTAGAAGCAATTTACCGCAAGATGGCGGAGTTTTCGGAAAAAGTCATTATTGTTCTCGGCGCTGATAAAGACGAAATCCTTACACGCTTAAAATTCGCCGGAAAGCCCGGCCGCATGGTCCGGCAGATGGGGCGCGCTGAAATCGTTTATAACGAAAACTATAAAAACGGAATGTTTTCATCACTCAAAAAAGCCCTTCCGTTAATGCCCGCGGGAAACGCTTTTATGATAAATCCCGTGGATTGCCCCGCGGTTAAAAAAGAAACTTACAAAGGCCTTCTTGCGAAATGGGGAAAGTATCCCGATAAAATACATATTCCTTCTTTTGATGGAAGAAGGGGGCATCCGGCGATTTATCCCTCGAGCCTCGTCAGAGAAATATTGGACGCCCCCGACAATCTTCCGGGCGGCCTCAAATTTTTTCTGAAAAGGGACAAAGAAAATATTTTATACTTTGACACAAACGATAAAGGTGTTATAATGGATGTTGACACGCCCGCGGATTATGAAAAAATTACGGGCGTTAGGAGCGTTATTAAAAAATGATTGACATGGATATAATAAAGGCAGTTAGGGAAAAGGGCATTCCCGCGGTTATAGCCACGGTAATTAAAAGTGCGGGTTCCGTTCCGCGTTCACCGGGGGCGTCTATGGCAGTTTTCTCCGACGGTTCATGCTTGGGCACGGTGGGCGGCGGGGCGCTGGAAAAAATGGTTATTGATGAAGCCGCGCTTGTGCTCAAAAAAGGCGTTTCCCGCAGCGTTTCATTTAATTTAGGCGGCTCAAAAAATCTGAAAGTCCGAAGTGCCGGGCCGGCCTCGCTCCGCGGCGTGAAAGATTATGTCAGTACGGGAATGATTTGCGGCGGCAAAACGGAAGTTTTTCTGGATATATACAAACCTCCGATGAAGCTTTTTATCTGCGGCGCCGGGCACATAGGAAAAGTTATGGCTAAGCTTTCGGAAATTCTGAAATGGCAATACGAAATCGTTGACAACAGAAAAGAATATCTGAAAAACACAGGTTTAAAAAATGCTTCAGTTGTTTCTTCATATAAAAAAGCCTTGGATAAGAAAAAAATCGGCTCCGATACGGCAGTCGTTATTGTCACGCATGGCCACACGGGAGACGCGGATTGTCTGGAAGCGGCGCTCCAAACGAAAGCTTTTTACATAGGGATGATAGGCAGCCATACGAAAGTGCCGGCGACTTTTGAAAAAACGCGCAAAGCGGGTGCCGAAGTTGACAGCAGAGTGTACGCGCCCGTGGGCATAGAATTGGGCGGCGAGAGCCCCGAGGAAATAGCTTTGTGCATAACGGCCGAAATAATGAAAGTGAGAAATAAAACGTCAGGCGGACATCTGCGGATAATGCCTACGGGGGGGGATTAAAAATGAGAGTTTATCTTTTAGCTGAAAAATTTAAAATGAAAGTGGCGGATATCCTTGAAATATCTAAAAAACTCGGAATGCATAAAAAATACGCCATATCCAATCTAACCGACTCTCAGTCGGAAAAAATTAAAGATGAAATTAAGAAAAAAAGAAAAGAGTCCGCTAAAAAAAAGATTCTTTCAAAGCTGAAAAATAACGGTAAAACAGCGACTTCCCCCATAAAAAAGAAAAAGCCGGAAGACGCGAAAAAATCTGAAGTCGCGGAAAAAAAGGTATTCATAGATATGGGCCCGGCAATACCCGCGAAATACAACGATGAAACGCTCGTCATAATGCCCCGTGACCCGTCGTGCATGTTTGCATACTGGGAAATCAGCCGCAAAATATACGGACATCTTGTTTTGAGAATTTACGAAATGGGGAAATCCGGCGACAGATATTATTTTGATGTTGATGTGAACGGCCTCATAAACAACTGGTATGTGAAAGTGCCGCATCCCGGTAGAAAATACAGGGCCGAAATAGGTTATGTGAATAATGGCGTTTTTACCAGCATTCTATCGTCAAATGTGATAGATGTTCCCCGTTCTTCCATTTCGGATGAGTCGGATGAAAACTGGATGATAGTCAAAGAAGATCTGAAAGGAATTATTAAAGACACCGGCCTTGACAAAGAATCCAGAAGCAGTTTGAGACAGGCGCAGGGAAACACGAGGATATTGTTTGAAATACTTAAACAAGGCGTTATAGGCGGCAGTTCTTCATCGTTAGTAAAGAAAAAATAAATGCCTAAAGGCTATCTCTGCATTGTTCTTCACGCCCATCTGCCTTTCGTGCGGCATCCCGAATATCCTGATTTTCTTGAGGAAGACTGGTTTTACGAAGCCGTAACCGAAACTTATATACCGTTGCTGCTGGCGATGGAACGGCTGGAAAAAGAGTGCGTTGATTTTCGCCTGACAATGTCCGTGACGCCGCCTTTGGCAAATATGCTTTCCGACGGGCTTTTGATGGAACGGTATTCAAAATATCTCCGGAATTTGGAAACTCTCATACAAAAGGAAGCCAAACGCTCAGAAAAAGTTCCCGCCATAAAGCCTGCGGTTGAAATGTACATAAAACGTTTCAGGGACTGCAGAGAAATGTTAAACAAGTATAGCGGCAACCTTATAAAAGCTTTTAAATATTTTCAGGACAAAGGCGTTCTTGAAATAATAACCTGCACCGGAACTCACGGTTTTCTGCCGTTAATGCCGGAAATAAAAGACCGTCAGGCGCAGGTGAGGGCGGCTGTGGCCGATTACTCCGAAAAATTCGGCAGGCCCCCGCGGGGGATATGGCTTGCGGAGTGCGGTTATACAACCGGCGTGGATGAGATTCTCGCGGAAAACGGCATTAGATATTTTTTTACCGACACCCACGGCATACTTTACGGCAGTCCTAGGCCGAAATACGCCGTTTACGCCCCGGTTTACTGCCCGTCGGGCGTTGGGGTGTTCGCCAGAGATGTTGAGTCCTCAATGCAGGTGTGGAGTTCGGAGTGCGGCTATCCCGGCGACAGCAGATACCGAGAATTTTACAGGGACGTAGGGCATGATCTTCCTGAATCTTATATCGCGCCGCATCTGCACGATGACGGTGTGAGAAGAAACATAGGCATTAAATATTACAGCATAACGGGGAAAGTGGCGCTTAACAAAAAAGATTTTTATAATCCAGCGGCCGCGCTTGAAGCCGCCAACGAGCACGCGGGGCATTTTCTGTTCTGCCGGACGGCTCAGTGCGAACATCTCTCTTCGGCTCTGGGTAAAACGCCGCTTATTGTTTCGCCCTACGATGCCGAACTTTACGGCCACTGGTGGTTTGAGGGGCCTGAATTTATATACCGTCTTTTTAAGAAGCTTTCTGAACAGTCTATAATTGAGCCGGTTACGCCATCAGGGTATCTTAAAAAGCATCCCAGCCTTCAGATTCTCAGCCCCTCGCCGTCAAGCTGGGGGGACAAAGGTTACAATGAAGTCTGGCTGAACTCCTCAAACGACTGGATTTACAGGCATCTTCATCATGCCGCGCAAAAAATGATAGCGGCGGCCGCAAAAAATAAAAACGCTTCCGGCATCAAAAAACGCGTGCTGAATCAGATGGCGCGCGAACTGCTGCTGGCCGAATCCAGCGACTGGGCCTTTATAATGACGACGGCGACGATGGTGCCATACGCGCACAAGAGAACAAAAGTGCATCTGAAGGATTTTCTCGTGCTGGAAAAAATGCTTGAAGAAAATAAAATAGACGAAACTTTTTTGAAAACCTGCGAGGAGAGAAATAATATTTTCCCTCATATTGATTTCAGAATTTATACTTAAATGGCTGAAAGATATGTCATAGTGCATGGGCATTTTTATCAGCCGCCGCGCGCGAATCCGTGGCTCGGCAATGTTTTGAGGCAGAATTCCGCCGAACCCTATCACGATTGGAACGAAAGAATATTTAACGAATGCTATCTTCCTAATTCCGGAGCGCGCATACAGAACGAGAACGGCTATACCATTGATATGGTGAATAATTTTGAGCTGATTTCTTTTAATTTCGGCCCCACTCTCGGGGGATGGGTCAGGCACAGGCACGCCGCCACGTGGGATATTGTAAAAAAAGGCGACTCGCTTTCACGCGAACGCCTCGGACACGGCAATGCCATCGCCTGCGCTTTCAGCCATACCATTCTTCCTCTAAGCCCGGATTTTGTGAGAAAAACCGATATCCTTTGGGGGCTGAAATCTTTTGAGAGGGATTTCGGCCGGAAGGCTGAGGCCATATGGCTCCCGGAAACAGCTGTAAACAACATTGTAATTGACGAACTGATAGAGTTGGGCATGAAATACGTTCTTTTGGTGCCCACACAGATAGAATCCGCTAATCCCGAAGATATAAAGCACAAAATTGACGTTTCAGCTGGCGTTATAGATCCGCGGTATCCTTACAAAATAATAGGCGAAAAAGGGAGTATAAATGTTTTAATAGCGCATCATGAAATATCTCACGCTGTTTCGTTTGAGCGCCTTTTTTCCGATAGCCGCGCCGCCGCAAACAGAATAGAGGGAGCTTTTTCCGAAAACACCCATCACGACCAGATTATTACCGTTCTTTGCGACGGCGAAACTTTCGGGCATCACCAGCCTTTCGCCGAGAGAGGGCTGGCGCATCTTCTGAAATATGAGCTGCCGGCAAGAGGCATTAAGGTTGTAAATCCCGCATATATATGCGAAAAAGTCCCTCCTCATTGGGAGCTCAAAATCAAGGACGGTAATGTAAACGAGGGGACATCGTGGTCCTGCGCGCACGGGCTCGGCAGATGGAAGACGGACTGCGGCTGCGGCAAAGAGTCCGGACAGTCTCAGCAATGGCGCGAGCCGCTTAGAGACGCTTTTAATTTCGTATCATCCGAGTTATGCTCATACTTTACAGAAGAAATTAAAAAATACACCGCTCAACCGGATGACGCTCTGAAAAATTATCCTGCCGTTCTTTATAATTTTTCGTCGACGGATGCTTTTATAGCGCAATTTTTCGGAGAAGATACCTCTTTTGAGGCGAAGAAAAAAATTCTGCTTCTTTTTGAGATGCTGAAACAAACGCTTTTTTCTTTTACATCATGCGGCTGGTTCTGGTCGGAAATAAGCGGCATTGAACCGGTGCAGAACATGGCATACGCGTGTCGGGCGATTGAACTTTATAAAAAGCTTTCAGGCAAAGATATAAAAGAGGATTTTCTCAAACTTTTGGAGAAAGCGCCGTCCAACATAAAAGAACTTTCAAACGGAAAAATCATTTTTGAGAAATACATTATTCCTCAGGAGGAGTCGCGTCACAAATTCGCGGCGGGGCTTATAATACAAATGGTGTCTTCGGGTTTGCGGAAGACAGTGTCAAAGGAAGGCCAGTATTACCATGTTTTCATAGATCCCGCGGCGCAAACGCTTGAATACTACGAAAAAAATCTAGAAGAAACCAGTATTTACAAATACGAGGTCAAAACCGAGGATATTCCATTTTCAATTAAACTTTCCCTCGACGGCAAAGAAAAAGATTATTCTCTTGATAATATATTCAAAGAATCAAGGCACAGGATAATGGCAAGATTCTGGATGAACAAAATAATAGAACTGAAAGACACTTATAATTCGCTGCTGGACCATTTTCTGGAGTTTGAGGGAGCTTTTAATTTTTTTAAAAAGCCCGTCAAGGAAATAGAGCCGCTGATAGCGAAAGTGCTGATGTTCCAGCTTATGGAAATTGAACAGCTTCATAATATGAAAAGAATCCAGGTTGTCAGATCGCTGGTGGATCTGATTAAGGAGCACCGCCTGGGAATTGACGGTTTTTATACGGCGGAATGCCTGCACAGGTCGCTTGACAAAGAGCTGGGCAGGTTTACTTTGGGTAATTTCGCTAATCTGGAATTTTTGACGGTGCTTTTTGACATATATTTTATGCTGAAAGACAAAATAAAGGAAAACACATACCATAATATGATTTTCAAATTCATAAAAGAAAATGAAAACAAAATTGCTTCGGCACCGCAAGAACAGAAACAGCACATTCTCGCGATATGTATACGTTTCGGCATAGACCCCGATATCATTAAATAATTCTTGAAAATTCCCCTTTTTTCAAATTTCCCCGAGGAATTCAAAGAATTCCCGGGACTTTAGTCCTGGAAATGCTCTGCATTTCTCAGGGCAAGACCTGCCCCCATTAGTCAGAAGGTTGGGACAATCTTTTATAATTTCCAGTAATCTTTTGGTAATATTATCGTTATTCCCTTGTATTTTTTAAAAACCAGTAAATCTTTGTCTGCGGTAATTAGTATTTCAATCTCATTCGCTACGGCATCGGCCAATATTTGATTATCATCCGGATCGCGGCAAATTTTATCAATTGTGGGAGACGTTTTTCCTTCAATAAAATATTTTTTTAGCAGAGAAACCGCGTTTTTTATAGTTTTATCTGAAACTGGAAATTTGGTGGAAAGAACTTTCTGCACCTCTTTTAATAAGTAAGCCGTGTAAAAAACCTCGTGCTTATAAATAGAATCTTTTATAACATCAAATGAAAATCCTCTGGTAATAATGGCAGAGACTACGACATTGGTGTCAAAGAATATTTTCACGAAATAGTCTTAAATATTTGCTCTTCACTTACAACAATACCTTTACGAGCCAATTCACTTATTGCATTGTCACGAAGTTTAGTTAATTCCCTGACAAAAAAATGCTGCTGAAGAGATTTCCTTACTATCTCACTGCGAGAAGCATTTTCTTCTTTAGATTCTTGAACAAGTTTTGCTAATAACTTATTCGGTAAACTAATTGATAAGACATTTCTCATAATTTTTCACCTCCTGTATTAAATTTTAATACAACAAGTAATTTTTGTCAAGACACACCCCTTGACAGAAAGCAGTAAAAGCTGTAAACTACCAATAAGCAGTAAATAAGAGGGGCAAAATTTATGGTTAATAAAAAAGAAAAAGCTTATACGACTTTCACTATCAGCAGGATTTGCGGCGTATATCCGACGACGGTGGCGAACTGGATTGACAAAGGTTCGCTAAAGGCTTTTATCACGCCCGGCGGACACAGGCGGGTTGAGCGCGGGGAGCTTTTTAAATTTCTAAAAAAATATAATGTCACAGCTCCGCAGGGGCTCATAGTCCGCCGCAGGCGGAAGCGTAAACGAATACTTGTTGTTGATGATGATAATAATGTTATGAAAAGCATAGTGAAGATTTTGGAGAACAGCATTGAGAAATATGAAATCCTGACCGCTCGTGACGGTTTTCAGGCGGGGCAGCTCGTCAGCGACTTCAAGCCGGAGATTGTCGTTTTGGATATTATGCTTCCGGGGGTTGACGGTTTCAGCGTCTGCGCGGAGATCAAAAAGAGATCCGCAGCCATAAAGATTCTTGCGATAACCGGTTTCGACAGTCCCGAGACGAGAGAAAA
>VMTI01000056.1 GCA_013791675.1 bacterium
CTCATCCGAAGAAGCGCCCTGCTTTTCTTCACGCAGGGTTTTCACGCTCTCACTTCTGTAGGTTTTACCGTCGGAAATTATTTCGGCCGCGCCCGACTTATCCGTGCGCAGAACCTTTGCCCCCATTTCTTTACATTTATTTTCGGTGGTGAGGATATCCGAATCAGAGAAACTCCAGTCTTTCTGATAAGAATACGGTATCACTACCAGAGAGGGGGAGGCCGCCTCAAACCACTCTCCGAGGCACGCATCCATATGCCCGTGGTACGGAGCTATAAGAACATCGCACTTCAAATCCACGTTCTTGTCTTTAAGCATTTCAAATTCGGCATCGCTCATTATATCCGACGGCATGATCATGGTAAAATCACCGTATTTTACTTTCAGCACTATTGAGTTATTCGCGAGATCGTCCTTTGTTCCCGCAATCTTTTTTTCCGGCGGCCACAGAACGCTCACCGTGAAATCCTTCCCGCCGGTTTTTTCAGAATAAATTATATCCCCCTTCGTCGCCCTGTAGAGCGGAACGCCTTTCGTAACGGAAACAAATTTCCCGGCGCCTGAGGCGGTTTTATAATCTTTAGCCGGTATAAGCGGCGTCTGAAGTATATAAAAATAATTGCTGTACAGCGCCTGAGCGTAAAAGCCGTCCCATTTTTCTTTAATATTTTCGTCGCCGAGAAAATCAAGAAAATCCTGATATGACCTTTTTTTTACAAATTCTTCCGGTTTATACGCCGTAAAAATCTTTTTCGGTTTAAAGTACGGGAAAATTTCCGCGGCATTGCCCGTGTTTTCCGGTTTAAGATTTGTCAGAACAACAGCTTCAAATGAATTGATGTGATACAGAGAAAAAGCCGCAGCCAGGCCGCTGAAGTTGAAGCCTCCCTCATCGCCAATGGTCGTATCCACAAGAAGGCTTTTGCCGCCGGGCGTACGCAGTATATTGCAGTTCCCGAAACCTATCGCCATAATGGTGGCCTTGAATTCCGGCACAGGTTTCTTTTTGAATTTCCACCCGTACAGAAAAAAAACCAAAACCAGAGCGGACGCGATTGCCGCGCCCCTTATATAAAGCTCTTCCCTGGAATAATATTTCATACGCTGCATCATTTCTTCAAAAAAATCAAAAACAGGCCTGTAAAAAGCCATAAGCAAAACGCCGCTGTAATACATTATCAGCCAGGACGTGCTGAAAGTCGGCATAAAAGGATATGTGAAAGCTTTGAAAAAGAAATGGGCGACGCCGGTAAAGGCTATACACAACCAGTAATTCCCCGCATTAAGATACAGGGCCAGGAGAGAACCCAGCGCAGGCATATGCAACACTGAAAAGAGCGCCCCTATAAGGCCCGCGAGAAAACCGGCCATAACAATCAGCCCTATGAGCGGGATTGCGATAAAATTAGCAAAAACGCCTGCCGCCGGAAACCTGTGAAAATAAGCGGCGGAAAGAGGTATCATCATCCCTATCTGTATGGAAAACTGCGCGTAAAAAAACTGTACAAGGCCCTGTATTGTCGGCGGCATTCTGTTCATGGCAAGGCCGTCCAGCGGTTTGACCGCGTGCAGGCGCGACGCGGCGAATATGCTCAAAAGAACGGCGCCGGACATGAGCGCCATAAAATTGCTGTTTCTTAAAAGATCATATTCCACGCAAACTATGGTCGTGAGAAAAAACACCCAGAAGAAAAAGACAATGAACATCCATGAACTGATATATTTATCAAAAAACTTCTCAACCGGGCCTGTCAGATAGCACAGCGACCACACCGCCATATAAGAAAGAACGAAACTCGCGGAGGGAAGAAGAAGCGGATTGAATGTAAGTATTACCGCCGCCGTCAGAGGAATTGTCAGAGCCGTTGAGGCCTTGAGGCCGAGCCCGAAGGTGTTAAACAGCATAAGTATGGAATACATCATTGACGCCCTGACTGTCGCCGGCCGGGCGCCCGTTATAAGCGTAAATATAAGAAGGCCTACGCTGACTATAAACCAACGCGGTTTAGGGGGTATTCTAAAAATGGAGCATATTGTAAAAAAAAGTACCGCTATAAAACCCGCGTGAAGTCCGGAAACTGAAAGCACATGAGCGACCCCCGTAGCCTGAAATTCAAATTTCATCTGGGGAGGCACCCCTCCGCGCGTGCCGAGAGTCACGCCTCCCAGAAACGCCGACTGCGGATAGGGGATTGTTTCTTTCGTGATACATATCATCTTTTTCTTCAGAGTCAGAGCGAAACGCAGCAGCCAGCCGGGATTTTCGCCTATTTTTTTAATCTGCTGGGGTGTTCTCGGATACATGCACCCGTAAGTGCCGAACATTGACCTCAGGTATTCCTTGTAATCAAAAGAGCCCGGATTCTTCTTCTCCATGGGAATCATAAGCGAAGATTCCACCTCTATGACATCGCCGTATTCGCAATCCTGATAATAATCTCCGACAGAGGGCTTGACCTGCACCAGAACATTCCCCGTGCGGCCTTTCAGTTTTCTCCACACACCGTCTTTCTTTTTTATTTCAAACGGCTTAACAAACAAATTCGTTTTATCAGCTCTCTCGTCCGGCTCCTTGATAACCGTGCCGCGAATGCCGGTTTTGTCCCAAAATGAGGTATCCAGATAATTGCTCATATGGTCGGGAAAGTTTGTGTTGAAAAATCTCCAGTAATTGGCAGCTCCGAGAAGAATAGGAATCAGGATCAGCATAATACCCGAAATAACGCGTAATCTCCCGAATAAAATCCAGATAAGAACAAGCGCTCCGACAAATATAAATATCCAGTGCAGTATTAAAAGTTTTGAAAAGGAAAACAGCGGGACAAACACATCAAAACCCGAGAAAAATATTATGGCAAAAGCCGTGCCCGCTATAAAAGAATAGCAGAAAGCGATTATTTTGTTAGAAGTCACTCTTTGTGTTTTTGTACCAGTTCGCGTTGCTCATCAGGTTGGACTCCACCGTATAACCCTTGTCAAAAATAAGCGTCAGGAAACCTATGGCGCCTATAAACAGCAATGTCATTATAAGTTGTTTAGCAGCTGATTTCACGCTTTAAGTTTATTTTTTTCGCAAGCTCTTGTCAAATCGGAGTTTTATTTCTTATACCGGTTTTTGCAGCCGCACGCTCTCAGTGTGCCATTTTTTTAAGTTTTGATTTAAGCGAAAATATTTCAAGCTCCATTTTCACAGCCATATC
>VMTI01000249.1 GCA_013791675.1 bacterium
GACAGGAAATTACGCAACGCTTATGCGCTCCATCCGCGAAAAGATTCTTGTTTATCCGCCGTCAACGAAACTTTTCCCGGGGCACGGCCCGTTTACCACGGTTGATGCCGAAAGCGCGCTGTGGTGTGCTGAAAAAAAAGTTTAGAGCATGGTAAGCTGCTGTTTTGAGACGCTGTTAAATGTCGGCGGAAACGGAAAATCATATTATTTCAAAAATCCCGTCAAGGTGCTGGAATTGAAAAATCCGGACAAAGCGCGCGAGTTTTTTACCGAGCTGGAAAAACTTTCCAAAAAATATTATGCCGCGGGCTTTATAAGCTATGAACTGGGGTACGCTTTCGAGAATTGTTTCGGGAAAATGCCCCGATGCTCTTTTCCGCTCGCTCTTTTCGGTGTGTATAAAAAATTGGAAATACGCGATACTCCGAAAAGCGTCTGCCGCGGAAAAAATGATTACAGGATAAAAAACTTAAAACTGAATGTCTCCAGGGATGAGTACTTTTCTTCGGTCAGAAAAATAAAAAAACACATTATCGCCGGAGACATTTATCAGGCGGATTATACAATGAAATACAAATTTGCCTTTGAGGGGAAAGCGCGGCATTTTTATGAAGAACTTAAAAAAAAGCAGAAAGTGCCTTACGCCGCCTATCTGGATTTTGGACGCGCTAAAATACTTTCTCTCTCACCCGAACTTTTTTTCTCAAAAAAAGGAAGGAACATAACTGTCAGGCCGATGAAAGGTACCGCGGGGCGGGGCGTTGATAATGATTCTGACATAGAAAGGGCGGAGTTTCTTTTGCGCGACGAAAAAAACAGAAGCGAAAATCTGATGATAACCGACCTTCTGAGAAATGATCTCGGCCGTATGGCTCTTCCGGGAACGGTCAGGGTTAAAAAAATGTTTGAGGTGGAAGAATACGATACTCTTTTTCAGATGACCTCAACCGTAAACGCACAGCTTCGGCCGGATTTAAGTTTTTACGATATAATAAAAAACATTTTTCCGTCGGGCTCGGTGACGGGAGCTCCCAAAATACGGAGTATGGAGATTTTAAGAAAACTTGAGACGGAGCCGAGAAATGTCTACACGGGCGCTGTAGGTTTTATTTCGCCCGGCGGGAATGCCGATTTTAATGTGCCGATAAGAACCGTTCTTCTCAGGGGCAAGATGGGGGAAATGGGCGTCGGAAGCGGCATTGTTTACGATTCCAAGCCGTCCGAAGAATATGCGGAATGTCTTCTTAAAGCTGATTTTCTGACGAAAGAACGCAAAGAATTCCAGCTTATAGAGACTATACTTTTTGACGTTAATCTGAAAAATTTATCCGCTCATCTGTCGCGTCTCAGGCAGTCCGCGGACTATTTCGGATTTCACTTTAACGGTGAAAAAATCCGCGCGGCGTTATCGTGTAAAACACACGCTTGCGCGCGGGGAAGATGGAAAATAAGAGTTCTGCTCTCCCCAAATGGGAATTTATCGTTAAGCTCCGAAAAAGCGCCTGAGTTACCGGTCTTCTTAAAACTTAAATTTTCCGCGAAAAAAGTTGATTCGTCAAACAGATTTCTGTATCACAAAACAACTGAAAGAATGCTTTTTGACACGGAGTTAGTCAGGGCGAGAAAAAAAGGTTTTTTTGATGTCGTTTTCAGCAACGAAAAAGGGCGGATTACCGAGGGCGCTGTCACAAACATCTACGTCGAAAAAAAGGGCGTGATATACACGCCTTCCGCCGATTGCGGGCTTCTCAAAGGCACAATAAGGCAGAAGCTTCTGGCGAGCGGGAAAGTTAAAGAAAAAAATCTTTACCCCTCCGATTTAAAAAACGCTGATGCCCTTTATGTTTCCAACGCTGTTATAGGTTTCAGAAAAGCGGTGATCAAATAAATGTCTCATTGTAAAGCACCTATTCCCAAAAGCACCGTCCCTCTTTGTTGAATAATATTTTGGAATGTGCTAATATTTTGGACTTAAAAATAAAAATGGAGGTAAGGGAAAATGGCAAAAATGTATTATGACAAAGATGCAAGTTTATCGGCGCTGAAAGGTAAAACTGTCGCTGTAATAGGTTATGGTTCGCAAGGGCACGCGCAGGCGCAGAATCTCAGGGATTCCGGCGTTAATGTTATCGTCGCTGATCTTCCCGGTTCGGATAATTTCAAATTGGCCCAGAAGCACGGTTTTAAACCAGTCACATGCGCGGAAGCTGTTAAAAAGGCTTTCTGGGTGCAGATGCTTGTTCCCGACGAGCTTCAAGCTGTAATTTATAAAAATGATGTTGAACCTAATTTGAAAAAAGGAATGGTGCTCGGTTTTTCTCACGGTTTCAATATTCGTTTCGGACAGATAAAACCTCCGGAAATAATAGATGTTGTTATGATCGCGCCCAAAGGCCCCGGCCATCTTGTCAGGGACGTTTATGTCGCCGGCGGCGGTGTGCCGAATCTTATAGCTGTTTATCAGGACGCTTCAAAAAAAGCGAAAGCTCTGGCGCTTGCCTATTCCAAGGGTATAGGCGGAACGCGCGCGGGTACGCTTGAAACGACTTTTTCGGAAGAAACCGAAACAGACCTTTTCGGCGAGCAGGTCGTTCTTTGCGGCGGTGTGGTGGAGCTTGTTAAAGCCGGTTTTCAGACGCTTATTGAGGCTGGCTATCAGCCGGAAATAGCTTATTTTGAATGTTTTCACGAGCTCAAGCTCATTGTTGACCTCATGCACACAAAGGGTATAGGCTGGATGAACTATTCTATATCCGATACGGCGGAATACGGAGAATATTCGCGAGGCCCGAGAATAATTACGGACGAAACGAGAAAAGAGATGAAAAAAATTCTCAGGGAAATTGTTTCCGGCGAATTCGCGAAAGAATGGCTGCTTGAAAACAGAGTAGGACGGCCAGTGTTCAATCAGGCGAGAAAAGAAAGTTTTGAGCTTAAAATTGAAGAAGTCGGCGGGAAATTGAGAAAAATGATGTCCTGGCTAAAACCAAAAAAATAAATCCGGATGCGGATTTCAAAAGAAGTCATCGGGGTGATTCTGCCGTTGGGCGCCATTTTTGCGGCGTTGGCGGTGCCGCTTTTCATACCCGAGAAAAAGAACCTGTTGGCGAGCTGGAATTTTTATGCGGCGGCGGCTGTTGTTCTTGTCGCTTTTTGGACGCTGTGGTTTTTCAGAGACCCCGACATAAAAATAAACGCTTCGGATGAACACATACTTTCTCCCGCCTCCGGACGTGTTCTCTCTATTGAGGAAACGCCTCACGGCACAAAAATCGTCAGGATTTTCATGAATGTTTGCAGTTATCATATTCAGCGCGCTCCTTACGCGGGAAAGGTGCGGGAGATAAAATATACGCGCGGGAGTTTTATAAATGCCGCGAAAAGCGACGCTCACGTGAAAAACGAAAGAAATGAGGTGGTGTTTGACACGAAGCGCGGTGAAATCAGGGTGACGCAGATTGTAGGTTCTATTGCCCGGCGCATTCTGTGCTGGAAAAACGAGGGAGATTCCGTCGGACAGGGGGAGAAGTTTGGTATGATAAAATTCGGCTCCCAGGTGGACTGCGAGTTTCCGGATTCATGCGAAATCCTTGTGAAAGAGGGAGACCGTCTTGATTGCGCGCAATCAGTGATAGCAAAATGGTGATAAAAAAATTCAGAACGGGAATATATATTCCCAGTATTTTTACGGCGATAAATATCGGCTGCGGTTTTATGTCGGTTATTTTCGCGCTGAAAGAAAAATATTCTTTAGCGGCGTGGCTTATCGTTATAGGCTGGGTGATGGATTCTCTCGACGGATATCTGGCCCGGGCGACAAATACCGGTTCAAGCTTCGGCGTGGAATTTGACAGTATCGCCGACATGGTGTCTTTCGGCATGGCGCCCGCGCTTTTAGTGTGGATATATTATCTCAAAGATTTTCGTCTCGGCTGGGCGGTATGCCTTTTGTATGTTCTCACCGTCGCAATCAGGCTTGCGCGTTACAACACTTCCGCTTCCTCCGACGAAAAATCGCCGTATTTTGAAGGTTTGCCCTCACCCGCTGCCGCGGGTATTCTATCGGCTTTTGTTCTTCTGACGGAAATATACAAAGCGGATTCCCCCAAAAGGAGCTTCAGGTTTCTTGTTGAAAAAGCGCCGCTTTTCGCTAACATTCTGCCGTTCGCGATAATTCTTATATCATTTCTGATGCTGACCAAGTTAAGATACCCCCACGGAAGCAGGTTCAAGCTTATAGGTATGCTTCCCATGAGAGTTTTCATGATAATGATTGTATGGCTCGTGCTTTTTGTAATGTATCCCGAAAGCGTAATCTCGCTTATGCTGATAGCTTATCTTCTCTACGGCCTGGTGGATCTCGCGGTAATGACTACCCGGATTAGAAGGGATAAATTAAAATGAAAAATTGTGCAGGCGAAGAAACTATGGCTTGTTACATAGATGGCCTATTGTCAAAAGAGGAAATTAAGCAGGTTGAAAAGCATATCGCTATTTGCGATAGATGCAAGGAGATTGTAGAGGTAAC
>VMTI01000155.1 GCA_013791675.1 bacterium
GCTGATACTCGGTCGCGTTATTCCAACCGGGAACGCTCGTGTAAGTCCACGACGACGGCCATATTGAGGCGGAAGCCCACTTTTCGGATGTGTACCAGCCGCCCTGCCAGTAAGTTGTTGTTTTTGTGTTTTTGATCTGCAAAAAAATAGATGAAACAACGAACTCATCGTTCTGGGTGCCTTTTACCGACGAAAGCGCGGAAGGATATAAACCATTTGCGGGCGATGTAATTACAGCCGTGGGCGCGACGACATCATATATAAAAGAAGTTTCTGCCCCCGCCGCCTCGTTATAACTTCCGGCGCCGTCATTTATATCATCAAAAGCTTTCGGCTGAATCTTATACTCGTGGCCGTGAATCCAGTTCGGCACATTTGAAAAAGTCCACACTCCGGCCGAGAAAGTTGAAGTGGACCATGTCACCGAAACAACCCACGAGGAATCTGTCACTCTCCAGTATCTGTTTTCATTATCAATGTCCTTTAATGTTATTTTTACTTCCCGGACACCCGCGACGGCGTCAGTAGCCGTGCCTTTGATTTCGGAAAGTGCGCGCCTGTAGGCGCCAGCGGCGGGAAGCGTTGTCCCTGCCGCGGGATTTTGAATATCCATCGTAAAATTCTTGTTAGTTTCCGATTTCGTGCCCCAGTCGGACTCTGTGGTATTCAGCGAAGCGCTGAAACCTTTTGAAGTCGTTTTATACAGCGTGTTATTCGCCCAGGCGTTTGTGTCAATAACAAGCGACCACGAATCAGCGCCGTTGTTATTTAGCCCAGTTATAACATTCCACTCAAAAGTTGTTGACGATTTCCATAATTTTGCCGACTGGTCCCAGCAGTCGCCATTCGGCTTTTGCATCCGCACCGAACATTGGCTCGCATAATTTGACGTACCCTGAATAGCAATCAGGCCGCCGGCGGCATAATTATAGAAACTTCCCTCAATGGGCTTTGATATAAGAGTTTCGGGCATATTTCCCTGGAACCAGAAAGCCGCCGAGGACGCGCTGTCGTTATATTGAGTATTACCCGCTTTATCTTTAGCAATAGCGTAAAAAACATGTTTTTCGTCGGCAGATGCGTTTTTCCATGTAACACTCACCGGCCACTGCCATGAACTAACGCCCGATGTATTATCAAGCCAGTATGGCGCCCCCTGCGTCGTCCAGCCGCCGCCCGTCCACCAGTCGCCCGAACTAAAATGCTTTAAGGCGACATAAACTTTCGCCGGCGCGCCCGGAGCTGTATCCGTGGATACGCCCGCGAAATTGGCGGGTAAAGACGCTGTGTTGTAATGCGGCTCAGAGCCCGGCGGCGTCGTTATCGTTGCCGTCGGGAAAGAAACATCAAAGGTGAAAGTCGCGATTGCAAGTTTATAATTTCCGGCCTTATCCCATACGCGCGCTTCCGTTTTATATACAATCCCGTCACGCCAGGCCGGAAGCGTTGAATATGTCCAGGTTGCTCCGCCTGTCGCGTTAAGCCAGTTTGATGCCGCGGTCCAGGACGACCCCGTCCAGAAATAAGAAGAGTTCGTTGAAATTCTCACATCCACAAAATCAATCCCGCTCCAGTTATCAAAAGAAGTGCCGCCTATTTCAGCAAGCGCATTGTAATGAGCCAGGTGCGTCGGCGTCGAAATCAAAATCAGAGGATTCACGGCGTCATAAATAAAAGTTGACCTCAAAACAGTCCAATCTGCCTCTCCATCCTCATAATTGTTCGCATAATCTCTGGCTTTTGTATAAATGAAGTATTTTTCCTCCGGCGTTTCCACCGTTAGTTTTTTGTAAAATTCCGGCACATTCGAAATATAAAACTCAAAAGTTGTCCCTGTAATAAGAGCTGCCGACAACGGCGTGCTAATATCCCAGTAAGGCGCGTCGCCGAACCAGTATTTGGCGTCGGAATTACGTTTTATGACAACTTTCACTTCACTGGCGCCGCTGCCAAAATTCGGGTCGCTGTAAGTGCCGGTATATGTTTGAATTTTTACGTTATACGCAACGCCTTTACCCGGATAATTAATATCGCTTGCCGGTTCTGTTATATCATATAGAAACTTTGAATTTTCAGTATCCTCAACGCCCACCGTAGGCGCCTGTTTATTGTTTACCGGCAGAGCATTATCATACGCTTTAATCCAGATTCTGTGGTTAGAGCCATCGCCGCAGTTGACGCCCGTGTATGTCCATGAAGAAGGCCACAATTCGGTGCTGAGCCAGTAAATACTGCCAACCCAGCCGGAACCGTTCCAGTAATTGACTCCAGCGCCTTTCTTTATCGCAATTTCCACTTTACTGACATTGGAATAAAGGTCGGATGCGGTACCGTAAATTGTAAAGGTTGATGTTGAATCATTTATTTTTTCATAAGCTCCTTCCTCCGGATATTGAACATAAGATAACGGCGCAACATTATCCCGCACAAAAGTTTTGCCCGCGCCCGGGGTTTCCGGGTTTGCCGCTTTGTCAGTCATCCGGGATCTCACCGTATAAGATGTGCCGTAACTGAATGTTACTGTTGATGAATTCCATGACCATGATGAGGAACCCGCGCACACTATCCAGAGTTCCGACGCCGAACTGAAAGTCCATGGAGCAACATTAAAATAATTGACGCCGTTGTATAAACTTATCTCCACATAATCAATACCCTGGGCGTCCGAGGCGGTACCGGAAATTGACGCCATTGAATTGTAGTTTTGAGGGCTTCCGGAAGGGAGAACTACAACGGATACTCCCGTCTGCGTATCATAAACAATCCTCTTTACAATCGGTGGGTTTTCCATATTGCCCGCGGCATCGTAAGCCCTTGAATACACAAAATGCCCTGTCTGGTCTCTCCATGCCACCCCGTTAGCGGAAGTATCCCAATACCACGGGTCGGATGTCTCGTCATTAAAAGCGCCGTCCTGCGCGAGGGCGTTAATCCATATAGGTGACGCTGTGGCTTTCCACGCACCGGATGAAGTATAATGCTGCCAGTAATATGTCGTTCCGGAGACAGCCCCTGTTATAATCTTAATCGCGAATTCAACTTTGGTGATATTGGCGGCAGTGTAAGGTTCGGCGGCTTCTCTCCTGTCCACAGCCGTTCCATAGAGTATCGGCGGAGCGTTGACATAATCACTGCCTGGCGTATAAATACCCGTCCGCGGAGCGCCGCTATCATAATAAAAATCAATGTACGAGGGCACCGTTTCGGTTGAGCCGAGATGGTCATAGGCCTTTGTCCATAAACGGAATTTTCCCGCCTGAGAAAGCGCTTTAACCGGCCATGAAGGCGAAGGCTTTGTCCATTCGGTGGTGCCGGTGGCGAGAAGCCACGCGCCCGCGACATCCCAGGAAACGCCGCCCTGCCAGTAATCGTTATTGGATGCGAGCCCTCCCACATCAAGGCCCTGCAGCCTAATCTCCATTTTATTTATTTCGGCGGGATTATAAGCAAAAGCCGTACCTATGAGATTCGCGAGAGAATTTGTATGCAAATTATTGGAAGGCATTGACGCGGCGGAAACAGGCTCCGTCGTCACCGTCAC
>VMTI01000298.1 GCA_013791675.1 bacterium
CAAAATAAAAAGAGTGGATATTTTTTTGAAATACGTTAAAAGTTTGCTAAAATTAAAACTATGAAAGGAATAATTCTTGCAGGGGGGCGCGCGACGCGGCTTTACCCCGTGACAAAAGCCGTGTGCAAGCAGCTTCTTCCCGTATATGACAAGCCGATGATTTATTATCCGCTGTCTGTTCTTATGCTGGCGGGAATAAGGGACATTTTGATTATTTCAAGTCCGGGGGAACTGCCGCGATTTAAGGAACTTCTGGGCGACGGCGCTCAATTCGGAATAAAACTGGGTTTTGCCGCGCAGGAAGAGCCGCGGGGCCTCGCCGACGCTTTTATTATAGGTGAGTCTTTTATAGGGCATGACAGCGTGGCATTGATACTGGGAGATAACATATTTTTCGGCAGCGGTTTCAGCAGGATGCTTGAATCGGCGGCGTCTTTGGATAAGGGTGCCAAAGTTTTTGCTTATTATGTCAAAGACCCGGAGCGTTACGGCGTAGCTGAGTTTGATGAAAATAAAAAAGTGATATCGATAGAGGAAAAGCCGCTAAAACCGAAATCAAATTACGCGGTGACAGGCCTTTATTTTTATGATAACAGTGTTGTTGAAATAGCGAAATCTCTTAAACCTTCCGTCCGAGGCGAAATTGAAATAACCGATGTAAACAAAGTATATCTTAAAAAGGGCCTTTTGAGCGTTGAGCTTTTGGGGCGCGGTTTCGCGTGGCTGGATACAGGAACGCACGATTCGTTTCTTGACGCGGCTTTGTATGTGCGCACGGTGGAGGAGAGGCAGTTTCTCAAGATTGGATGCGTTGAGGAGATTGCTTACAGAAAAGGTTTTATAAATAAGGAACAGCTCCTGGAGCTTGCATCAGAAAACAAAACGGATTACGGCAATTATCTCGCTTTCGTGGCAAAAGAAGATAAATGAAAAAAAAGTACAAAAAACTTCTTGTCACCGGCGGCGCCGGATTTATAGGAAGCGAATTTGTGAGGCAGAATGCCGGAAAATACAAGATTGCCGTTGTTGATAAACTCACATACGCGGGCGACATAAAGCGGCTCGCGGAAGTCGCGGGCAAATATTCTTTTTACAAAACGGATATTTGCGACGAGCGCGAGATTGACTCCGTTTTCAAAAAAGAAAAGCCGGATGCCGTTGTCCATTTTGCCGCAGAAAGCCATGTCGACAGAAGCATAGATAACGCGGGACCTTTTATGACGACCAATATTATAGGAACACAGGTGCTTCTGGACGCCGCTAAAAAACACAAGGTAAAAAAATTCTGTCATGTCAGCACCGACGAGGTGTACGGGGATATTATTAAGGGAAAATTTACAGAAACTTCTCCGTTTTCGCCGAACTCGCCATACGCGGTGAGCAAAGCGGCCGCGGATATGCTGGTGTCGGCTTACCACAGAACTTACGGTTTGCCGGTTGTGATAATGAGGGCGAGCAACAATTACGGCCCCTGGCAGTTTCCCGAAAAACTGATTCCGGTTATCATCAAAAACGCTCTTGAAAATAAAAGTGTGCCGGTTTACGCGAAAGGTTTGAATGTGCGGGAGTGGCTTTATGTCGCCGACTGCGCGAAGGCTGTCGCCGTTATTCTTGAACAAGGAGAAGACGGGCAGGCGTATAACACGGGAAGCGGGATGGAGAAAAAAAATATTGATGTTGTCAAAGGCATTCTCGCGCAGCTTGGCAAGAGCGCGAAACTGATAAAATTTGTGAAAGACAGGCCGGGGCATGATATAAGATATGCGCTGGATATTTCAAAAATAAGAAAAAAACTCCTCTGGAAGCCGGTTGCGGATTTTAAGGAAGGGCTTAAGAAAACCGTTGAGTGGTATGTGCAAAACACAAAATGGACAGAGAGTGTTTTAACCAAAAAATAAATTGTTAGAATCAGGGTTTTATGAACAAAAATAAATTCTGGCGCTCATTTCTTCACCCGAACACGGGAATATTTTTTACGGTGGTGTTTTTCAATATATTTATTATCGCTTTATCGCGATTGATTTTCCTGATAAAATACTCGTCTTTTTTCAGGGGCATAAAAGCGGCGGACGTTCTGGCGGCTTTTATCAACGGTTTCCGGTTTGATATATCAACCACGTTTTTAATATTTTCACTTTTTTTTGTTATTCTTTTTCTTCCCGCTGTTATTACCGCGTCCAAAATTTTCCGGAAATGTTTTTTCTGTCTCACGTCTGTTATTCTCCTCGCGGAGTTGTGGATTTTGACGGCTGATATAGGGTATTACGGGTATGTAAAGAGGCACCTTTCAAGGGAAGCGGTCAATTTTTTAAGCGATTCCGCCGCAATGCTCAAAATGATTTTGATTGAGAAATATATTTATGTTTTGATTTGGCTGGCAGCGACGGTTTTAGCGGCGCGGCTTCTTATAAAGCTGATGAAAAAAAATTCTATCACCTCCGGAAAATGTCCGCTGTTAAAAGATATCGCCAGATCGCTGGCGTATTTTTTTATGACGATAGTAATTTCCGTAATTGCGGTAAGAGGCGGTTTTCAATCCAAACCCCTGCGTGTTGCCAACGCCTTTATAAACGACAGCATTGTTCTGGGGCATTTATCTTTGAACGGTGTTTACACTATGATGAAAGCTTTTTATAAAAAAGGAGACATGGCCGCCATTCCCTACGATTATAAACAGGCCTCGCAAAATATGCGGTCACTGTTGGGGGGCGCCGGCACAGAGTTTTTAGACGGGGATTACCCGTTATTCAGAAAAAATTCAGTTCAGCGCGAGAAAAAGAAGTTTAATATTGTGATTTTTATAATGGAGTCATGGTCTGCTGATTCAGTAGGTTCGCTTGGCGGAAATTATGATTTAACCCCTAATTTCGACCGCATGGCCCGTGGGGGCGCGCTTTTTACAAACTTTTTTTCTGTTGGGCAGAGGTCTGTGGACGCGGCTCTGTCAATATTATTTTCTTTCCCGTCTTTTGCGGGGCTGCAGACATCCGGCAGTGTTTATGAGCAGAACCAGATGGTAGGCCTTGCAAAATTATTGAGACGCGAAAAGTATTCAACTATTTTTGTGTGCGGAGCCAACAGAGGGTCTATGGGCTTTGACTCTCTTGCAAAAAAGTGCGGCTTTGAAAAATACATCGCCAAGGATGATTTTGACTTGCCGAAAGAATGTTTTGACGGGACCTGGGGAGTTTTTGATGAATACGCGTTTTTAAGAGCCCATGAGGAATTTGAAAAAGCGGAGAAACCTTTTTTAGGCGTGATTTATTCCCTTAATCCCCACGCCCCTTATAAAGTGCCGTCCGATAAATTTATAAAAGTTAAGGAAGGGAAGGAAGCGCCGTTTTATAACGCTCTTTATTACTCAGACTGGGCGTTGGGGAAATTTATGGAAGAGGCTCAAAAGTCCGATTACGCGAAGAACACGCTTTTCATTATTGTTGGCGATCATCCTGAAGGGCATCACGAACTGACAATGTATGATTCATTCCGTGTGCCGTGTCTTTTTTATTATCCTGAGCATATTGCCGCCGCGGAATTTAATTTTCCCTCGGGGCAGCTGGATATATTCCCATCTATCCTTGATATGGCCGCCATAGGATTGCCCCACGCGTCTTTCGGCAAGTCACTATTCGGGAAAAACACAAAATTCGCGATTGTATCAAACGGGAATGTTTTTGGCTGGCTTAAAGGGGATTTCGCTTTTTTGAGGACGATAGATAAGCCGGTCGGGTTTTATAAATACATGTCCGACAAAAATTTTAAAAATAATATTACGGATAATGAGGCCTTGCGGAAAAATTATGATGCAGAGCTTCTTTCCGTTCTTAAACTCGGAGCAGTTATGCTCAGGGATAATAAAGTAGCGCCGGTTAGATATTAGAATCTTAATGCTGCCCGCGAAGATTGCATTGGAGGTATAATAAATGAAAGTAAAATTTGTTTCAGATAAGGGCGGAATTCTCTTGCGGCTGTTATTTATTGCCGCTTTTTTTTCACTCCATGCGTATTTATATTTTGGCTCTCCTCTTTATAAGGGAGAGGAGGCGGGAAAAGCCGCATATTCAGGAGACGGTTTTAAATTGAATTTAACAGGGGCGGTCATAAGCCGCGCGCAAGGAGATAAAATTAAAATCAAGGCGTTTGCGCTTCATCCTGAAATTAAAATAATTGTGCCGGAAAATATTCCGCAAAGACAGATTTTTTTTGAGATTGATAATATAGGCAGCCATCGGGCGCCGCTCTCTTCGTTTTTAAAAAATTTTAAAAAACTGAAAAATGGAGTGAGTTTTTCGCTGGATGTACATGTGCAGGGTGAATTTACTGTTGCTTTGCCGAAGAATGATTCCGCCAAATTTAATTTTGCCGTAATGGGTGATTCCCGCGGTTCGGCTTCACCTTTCGCAAACCACAGAGGGGCTTTTTTTGTATTTAGAAGAATTATAACTCAGGCCGCGCGAACAAATCCGCTCTTTGCTATGGATTTAGGCGATCTTGTCAATTCCGGCAAATATTATCAGTATAGAATTCTCAACAGCGCTTTGCGCAGTATGAAGAATATGGTTTTTTTGGGAGTAGTCGGCAATCACGATTTAAAAAACAGCGGCAGAAGATTCTGGAATATCTTGTTCGGCCCCCCGTATTATTCATTTGAACATAACGGCTGGCGTTTCATAGCGGTGGATAATAACGCGGAAGATTTCGGCGAAGAACAATTTCAATGGCTGGAGGCAGAGTTAACGAGAAGTTCTC
>VMTI01000001.1 GCA_013791675.1 bacterium
AAGCGGGGACGGTTGTTCTTCAATGGACAGCGCCGGGTGACGACGGGACGGGCGGCGGAAACGCTACGGCTTATGAAGTGAAATACGCCACAAGATACATAGACACGGGCGATTATTACGCAAGCTGGGTGAGTACTTACACGCAGAACTGGACTCCGGCGACTTTCGGAACGGAAGAGGGGGCAACAGGAAACAGAGTTGTGAGCGGCCTGACTCAGGGGACGTCATACTGGTTCGCGATTAAAACAAAGGATGATTTGGACAACTGGTCGTCGTGGACCTCGTCGGGGACTGTTAGCTGGGTAAATACATTAAATTCCACGAGAACGATTATTGTGCCTGTTATACCGCCCGCTGCGATAAGCAATCTGACGGCTTTGACGGGGGATACTTCGCCGGGGACAGTAAAACTTATGTGGACGGCCCCCGGCCAGGACGGCATGTCAGGAGGAAACGCCTCCGCATACGAAGTGAAATACGCCACGAGATACATAGGAACGAATGATTATTATGCAAGTTGGGTCAGCACTTATACGCAGAGCTGGATTCCTGCCGACGTGGGTACGGATGAAGGAACATCGGGCAGCAGAGTTATCAGCGGTCTGGCTCCCGGAACGCTTTACTGGTTTGCTCTAAAGGCCTGCGACGAGGATTTGAACTGGAGCGTGTGGACATCCTCGGGCGATAATCCTTCGGTGAATGTTTTGAATTCAACGGCTGCTTATTTGAACGAGACGCCGGGTGCGATAAGTAATTTGACGGCTCTTACGGAGGGTTCCGGCCTGAGCGGCGAGCTCACGCTCAAATGGACGGCGCCCGGCGATGACGGCACAAACGGCACGGCATCCTCTTATGCGCTGAAATACGCTACAAAATACATAAGCTCTGATGATTACGCCTCGTCATGGACAAATCTTTACGCGCAGAGTTGGATTCCGAAAGCGGGCGGTTCCGAAGAATTGTATATACTCACCGGTTTTGCGGAGAGGACGACTTATTATTTTGCGCTCAAAACGTATGATGGCCATAGCTGGTCGGTGTGGCCGGGCTCAAGCTCTGTCCTAAGCCCATATGTAAATCCGGACAGTTTCAATTTTACGACTTCATCAGCCCCCGCGTCTGTCGGCGACCTCGCGGCTGAGACAGGCGTCTTTGGCGGTTCCGTGATACTTAACTGGACGGCTCCGGGCGACGACGGCACAACGGGGAATTTAATTTCCGGCAGTCAGTTTCTCATAAAATATTCTTCTGATGCCGCGAAAGACTGGGACACAATGGATTACAGTTGGTATATTTCAACGGTTACCGCGACAGGTTCGTCAAACACTTTTAGTGTAACGGGGCTCGTTGAGAGAGCGACATATTATTTTTACATAGAGACGGCTGATGAGAGGCCTAACTGGTCTCCGCTTTCAAACAAGACCACGGCCTGTGCTATGTTCACTTATCCTCGGGGCGACCTTGTCATTGACGAGATTAATTACGGCGGCGCGGCTTCGGGCGATGCTCTTATCGGCTCAAGCGATTACATAGAAATAGAGAACAGAAGCACATGGACGGTGGGGATTTCTCATTATTATGTTGGTGACGGCGTGGGTAATGACCTGCGCTGGGCTTTCGGGGCAATTCCGTCGGGTGGCTTCTGGATAATCGTTGACGGCGGTGGGACGGATCAAACAGTAGAAAACAGGATTTACACTTTTGAGGATAATAAAGATAGCGGCGGCGCGTTGGCGTTAACAGCCACCAATTGTATGGTCACAATTTCCACTGCCGATACAGCAGGAACCACGGCCAACCTCGATAAACTAATTGATTTTGCGGCTTATACAAACAGCACGAGCTCACCGACTGTTCCGGTGGCGGACAGTGTCAACAATGCTATATCCGCAGGGCATTGGGATCTATACGGCGCAGGAGACACAAGCAATCCGTGGAAAGTAGAATATTCGAGTGACAGCCAGCCCGGCGTTATAACCAGCGCGTCTTTTATTCACAGAATAGCTTATGATGATACGGAAGGGGATTTGGCGACGCATTTCACGGCGCTGTCTTATCCGTGCATAGGCGACACGATGGAATTTATAGCGCCCGCGGCGGTGAGCAATCTGACGGCCCTGCCCGTAGACACAGGCAGAGGAGGCGAAATAAAACTTGAATGGACGGCGCCCGGCGACGAC
>VMTI01000252.1 GCA_013791675.1 bacterium
CACTTTCACCGCGAAAAAAAGAGCTGTCAAAAAAGAAAAAAACTGCACGGCGCCCATACCTATATCCTGGATCGCCCGTATTTCCACAACTTCCGAAAGCCGCGAAAAAACAAAGGCCGACACGAACACAAGTGCTATAAAAACAAGCGACAGCGAGAACGATCTGCTCCTCGCATTTTCAATGAGCGTGTATTTCGCCACATTATAAACAGCTTTCATAAAACAGCCTCCAGAAATTCCTTCTCCAGAAAACCTTTTTTAACATCAACAATTTTTGCCAGGCGGCCGTCTTTCAAAATTCCCGCCCGAACGGCGATCTTTTCACTTTCGGCAATCAGATGTGAAGTCATTATTATTGTTTTACCGTCGGAGTTCAGCTTCTCTATATACTGCCTCATCTGTGATATGCCCACCGGGTCAAGCCCCGAGTAAGGCTCGTCAAGTATTAAAAGTTCAGGGTCATGGATAAGCGCCTGAGCCAAAAGTATGCGCTGCTGCATGCCTTTTGAACACTCGCCTATTTTTTTATCTATAAAATTTCCGAGAGACAAAAAATCGCATATTCTCTCCTCGGCGCGCCCGCGCGCAGCGGCTCCGAGGCCGGAAAGAATACCCATAAGATTAAAAAATTCCCGGCCTGTAAGATACGGGAAAAGGTAAGGGCTCTCGGAAACATAACCCACACGGCTTATTACTTTGGGTGATGGTTTTTCGCCGAGCACTTTTATTTCACCCGAATCGGGGAAAAGAAGATTCAGCGCCAGTTTCACAGCCGTCGTTTTTCCCGCGCCGTTGAGTCCGAGGATACAGAAAATTTCGCCTTTATTTACGTCAAGAGAGAAATTTGTCAGGGCAGCAGTTTTTGCTGTTTTAAAAAAATGGTTCTTTCTGTAAATTTTAACAACGTTTTTGAATTCAAGAGCTTTTTCAGCGTTTTCTGTCTTGTCGTCAAATTTCATTGCTTTTGCTTGCGGGTGACGTCAGCTTTTCAAGAGCGGCTTTCGCCGCGTGATCCTGAGCGCTTTTTTTGTTTGAACCACTGCCCTCGCCGCGAATTTTGCCGTTAAACTCCACTTCCACAATAAACTGTTTTTTATGAGGCAGTCCTTCCTCGCTCACAACGTTGTATTGAGGAAGAACTCCATATTTTTTTTGCACAATCTGCTGCAGTTTACTTTTTGAATCAAGTTTGTCTGAGGCCTGCTCTATGTCAAAGTATTTTTCTATAAATGCCCCCGCCGCTTCCCAGCCCTTGTCTATATACACCGCTCCCAGCAGCGCCTCAAAAGTGTCAGCTAAAACCGACGTCTGTTCCGATGGTTCGCCCTCAAAGGAATCTCCCACTTTGAGTATTTCCTGCAATCCCAAATCTTTAGCGAGTTTCGCCAGTTGACGGGTATTCACCAAATACGAGCGCATTCTCGTCAGCACCCCCTCAGCGGCGTCGGGAAATATGTTGAAAAGCCTGACGGATATGTAAAGATTGAGGACAGAATCCCCCAAAAATTCGAGCCTTTCATTGGATGCGCTCAAATCACCGCTCTGGAAAGCTCGTGTTTTATGGGTAAAAGCTTTTAAGAAAAGCTGTTTGTTCTCTATCTCAAAACCTACCACACGGCTGATTTTTTCTAAATCAGATTTTTTCATTTCAGGAAGTTCCGGAAGGGGACGGTGCTTGACACCGTCCCCCTCTTTGCAGAATTAGTTTCCCCTTTTTAAGAAACTTTGGATTTAACGTATTCTATAGCTTTTCCGACGGTAGTAAGTTTCTGGGCTTCATCATCGGCTATCTCAAGGCCGAATTCGTCTTCAAAAGCCATAACAAGCTCAACCTGATCCAGAGAATCGGCGCCGAGGTCATTAATAAAATTCGCCTCGGGCGTAATTTTATCCATATCCGCTCTTAACCTTTCCGCGATAATAGCTTTCACTTTCTCTTCAACATTCTGTTCTGACATCAAAACCTCCTTAAACTATCTCTGCTTGCCTGCCTATCGGCAGACGGACGTATAACTTTCGTTTTCTGCCGCACTTCATTGTTCCGCGTTTTGCGGAACCCAATCTTTAAAATTTACTGAATTACAATCGTGGTTATAGAATCCGCCTTATCCTGTTTAACCCTGATTGTGGCGCTGCCGGGAGCCAGTAACTGCGCGGTAATTTTGCTTCCTTTACTGCTGTTTAATTTAATAAGAAGTTTGCTGTCGTCGTCGACAGTCCAGTCAGGATTAACCGCGCCGGGCCTTTTTATTCTAGCCTGCCGAGAATCATACCCTTTCGCCTCAAATGTAACAACTTCTCCTACACTTCCTCTTGTGGGACCCGTTACGGCCAGAGACGCTACGCCGCCAGTTACAAGACCGCCACCCACGCCTGTTTTCCCTCTTGTTTTTTCGGCAATAAACGCGCATCCCGAAAAGAGCACAGCCACAAACATCAACGCACTGACAACAGCAATTTTCTTACTCATTTTTCATCTCCTCTTTGTCCGCCTCAGGCGGACGACTACTTTCATTCAATTTTTTACATCACCATGCCGCCGTCAATTCTGACGACCTGTCCGGTTATATAAGCGGATTCATCCGAGCACAAAAAACTCACCAAATTTGCCACATCAGCGGGCTCACCCAGCCTGCCGAGAGGTATGGCTTCAAGCATTTTGCCTTTCACATCATCCGTTAATTTATCCGTCATCGCCGTGCTTATAAAACCCGGCGCCACGGCGTTCGCCCGCACCCCGCGGGAGGCAAATTCTTTCGCGAGTGTCTTCGTCAAAGCAATAATGCCGCCTTTTGAAGCCGCATAATTCGCCTGGCCCGCGTTGCCCATCTGCCCTATAATAGAGGCGACATTCACAATAACCCCGCCTGTTCTCATCATTGAACGGGCAACCGCTTTTGAGCAATTAAATACACTTTTCAGGTTTATGTCAAGAACCATATCCCAATCTTTTTCCGACATCCTCAAAATCAGGCCGTCTCTCGTTATCCCAGCGTTGTTGACAAGAATGTCCACACCGCCGTGTTTTTCAATAACGGCTTTCACTTTTTCTGCCACCTGAGCGAAATCAGACACGTCCATCGAGACATAATCGCTTTTGGAGCCGGAGCTTTTGAGTTTTTCGCAAGCCGCTTTCGCCGCTTCTTCCGCGATATCGGCTATCACGACGAGAGCGCCTTCCGAAGCGAGTTTTTCGGCAATCGCAAACCCTATTCCCTGAGCGCTTCCCGTCACCAAAGCTGTTTTATTATCAAACTTCATCTTGCCTCCTTAATCGTCCATCAACTTATTCAGTTATTAAAGTCATCGCGCTTAGCGCCTGAGAATCGGGAGATATATTTTTTATCATGGAAGAAAGAATGCTTTTTTCGGCGCATTCCACAAATATCCCCGCTCCGTGCGACGCCATGTATTCAACCGAAGCAACCCACTGCACGGGAGATGCTATCTGCTTTTTGAGCGCGGATATTATTTCTCCCGAAGTTTTTCCCTCTGACGCCGTGAAATTTGACACAACGGGAAATTCCGGTTCTGAAAAATAAAATTTATCCAGTTCCGGAGAAAATACATCCTGAGCTTTTCTCATTAAAAAAGAATGGAAAGGCCCCGCCGTACTCAGCGGTATTATTTTGCCTTTACCCTGAGACGCGTTTTTGAAGGCGGCGATACCTTCCGCTGTTCCGGATATAACCGTCTGTTTTCTTGAATTGAAATTCACCGCTTCCACAAGTTTCCCGCTTTCCGTTATGCTCCTGCAAAGTTCAGATATGTCAAGAGTCCTCATACCTATAACCGCGGCCATTTCGCCTTTCGGGCAGTTTTCTTCCATAATTTTCCCGCGCCTGGCGACAAGCTTGAGCGAATCCTCAAAGGAAAGCGCGCCGCTCGCGCACAGAGCGCAGTATTCGCCCAGGCTGTGTCCTGCGGCAAACAGCGGTTTTTCGCTCATAGCGTCTTTTATTACATCGTAGACCATCATATTTGAGACAAAAACGGCAAGCTGTGTCATTGAAATTCTGTTTAATTCATTGGAGGGGCCTTCAAACATAATTTTCTTAAGAGGTATGCCGAGAATCTCACAGGCGTAGTCTAAAGTGTGAGAGGCCTGAGGAGAGCGTTCGTATGTATCTTTTGACATGCCTATTCCCTGAACGCCCTGTCCCGGAAAAACAACAGCGTAATTTTTAATCATTGCGTTTCCACACGCTGTGTCATAAACTCATAACCGCCGTATATTTATTTATTTCCTCTGATATTTTTTTGTTTATTCCGGTATTAATCTCGCCTTCGGCAGCTATAATAGCGTTCATGATGGCTTTTTCATTCGCCCGGCCGTGAGTGACAAGAACGCTTCCTTTAAGGCCTAACAAATATGTCGCCCCGTATTCTGTGTAATCAAATTTAGTGAAAATTTTTTTCATAACACTTTTGGCTATCTTCTTTAAAAGATGGAAGCGTGAACCGGAACTCATGCCGTGTTTCAGCGCCGAACCAAAGCCCTCGGCAAATTTCAATATTATATTTCCCACAAAACCGTCGCAAACTATGCAATCGCACACACCGTTAAGAATATCATTACCTTCAATGTTTCCGATAAAATTAAGCTCCGTTTCCAACAACGCTTTGTTGGCGGCTACGACAGCGTCCGTTCCCTTACAGGATTCGCTGCCGTTTGAGAGAAGTCCTATTCTGGGATTGGATTTTTTTATGAGCTGTTCCGCGCAGATGCCGCCCATAACAGCGAACTGGCAAAGCTGCTGCCATGAACAGTTAGTATTAGCGCCGGCGTCCAGCATAACAAAAGGATGATTTATTCCCTGTGTCACAACGGCTATGGCCGGACGGATGATTCCGGATATTCTTTCAAGCACCATCACTGCCGCTGTCATAACCGCTCCCGAATTGCCCGCGCTTACAAAAACAGAATTCTCTCTCTCTTTCGCGAATCTCATTCCTACCATTAAACTTGAATCCGGATATTTCCGGCAGGCCACAACGGGCTTGGCGTCCATTTCTATAATATCTGGAGCGTTCAGAATGTGAAGCCGCGAATGCGTAAAACCGTTTAGAAGCTTTTCTATTTCATCTTTTCTGCCGGCTAAATATATATCCGCTTTTATTTTATCAAGCGCCGCGACGGCTCCTGCCACCTGAGCGGCGGGAGCGTTGTCCCCCCCCATTGCGTCAAGAATTATATCAGCCATTTTCTTTTACTCTTTTCGCCTCTCTGATTTCTTCTTTTGTCGTAACAATTTTCTTGTCTTTATAAAAACCGCAATACTGACACACCATGTGGGGCCTTATCAGCTTTTTACATTGAGGGCATCTCACAAGCGAAACATCCCCGCTGCTCATCCAGCTCGAGCGGCGGCGTCTCTGCTTTGCCTTAGAAGTTTTCCTTTTCGGATTTGCCATTTTATTTCCTCCCGACTTAACTATGTCAAGTCATTTTATCTGCAAGAGCGCTTATCATCAGCTCCTCGTCCGTCGCTATGACAAAGACTTTCACCGGCGAAGCGCTCGCGCTTATTTCACCAACTCTACCCGAAACCATAGCCCTGTTTAAAACAGGGTCGGTTATTATTCCAATATTTTCCATATTTTTCAAGACCTCCGCGCGCATGGGGTGCGAATTCTCACCCGCTCCGGCGGTAAAAACAACGGCGTCCGCGCCGTTGAGAAGCGTCATATACGCGCCTATGTATTTTTTTATTTTGTAGCAGTACATTTTGAAAGCGAGAGCCGCTCTTTTGTTTCCAGACGCTTCGGCCTTTATGATATCCCTCAAGTCATTTGAAATTCCGCTGACCCCCATTAGACCGCTCTGTCTGTTTAAAATTGTGTCCATCTCGTGCATGGACAGCTCTTCTTCCATCATTATGTGAAGCACCGCCGCCGGGTCAATATCCCCTGAACGCGTGCCCATCATAACGCCTTCCAGCGGCGTATAGCCCATGGAAGTGTCAACGCACTTTCCGAATTTAACGGCGGACAGAGACGCTCCGTTTCCAAGATGACAGGTCACAATTTTTGTTTTAGACAGCGGTTTTTTTAGCATTTTGGCGGCTTGTATGGACACATATTGATGAGATGTGCCGTGAAAACCGTATTTCCTCACGAGATATTTTATGTAATATCTGTAGGGCAAAGCGTACATATACGCGAAATCCGGAATGGTCTGATGAAAGGCGGTATCAAAAACCGCCACATTCGGCACACCCGGAAGATTATTCTCGGCGGCGGTGACGCCTTCATAATTAAAAGGATTGTGCAGCGGAGCAAGTTCAAAAGTCACTTCTTTCAGATATTTTTTCACTTCATTATCCACGATAACAGGCGCGGAATATTTCCCGCCGTGAACAACCCTGTGGCCGACAGCTTTCAGCTGCTTTTTACCGAAACCGCCCTCGCCCAGGAGCCTCTCAAGCACCATGCTTATTGCGGCGCTGTGGTTACTCACTTCTCCTGTGATTTTTTTCAGGGCTTTTCCATTGCAGGCATTGTGCGTTATCACAGCATCCGGAGCGCCTATCCTCTCGACGAGGCCTCCTGTCAGGCATAACTCAGTGCCGGATTTGAACACTTTGTATTTCAAAGATGACGAGCCGCAGTTAAGAATTAAGTTTATCGCCTCGCCGGATGTCTTCATTTGATTACCGGATAATCAATATATTCCCAGGCTTTAATTTCCGGTGATTTGAAAAAAAACGGGATTTCTCTTTTCGCCGACGTAAGAGAGTCGCTGGCGTGCACCGCGTTATGCCTGCCGTCACGGGCGTATTTTTTCCTTATAGTGCCGGGCGCGGCTTCCGCAGGATTTGTTTTTCCGACAAGGCTGCGCAATTTTTTTACGGCGTCCTCCCGCTCAAGAACCATGG
>VMTI01000080.1 GCA_013791675.1 bacterium
CTTTCCAAATCATCTTGATTATCCTTATACCAGTTATAAGCTTCTTTCAGGTCATCACCTATGGTAAGGCCTATCTGGAGTAGCGTCATTTGCGTTTTTTCAGCGGCGGCAACACCCGCCGGATTGTAGAAAAACGCGCCCGCGTCATCCGCGACAGCGGTGTAAGCTCCGCCCATACCTAGAGAACGCAAATCCCGTATCATAAAAGCTTCTTCTCTCGCCGCGCATATGCGTGAGGTGAAAAAACATGCGAGGCAGAAAATTGTGATTGTTTTTATTTTTATGTATTTCATTTTCCGTCTCCTATGGGGTACTTGTTGAAGTAAGCTTGCTGTAAAAATCATCAAGTGCGGATTTCAAATCATTATTAACAGTATTTTTTAAATCATTCATAGTAGACGAACCGTCTCCGCCAATGCCGTCGGCAGCCGTTGTGAAGTGAGCAACAGCTGTTTCAACCTGCGCGATACTGTCATTTACTTTATTTGCTAAATCATCTCCGTAATCATTTTTCAATTGAACAATATCAGCATCCGTTAAATCGCCTACGGATTTATAGGGGCCTGTCCCCACTTTCACTGTTACATTATAGTTGTCATCAACATTGACCACGTCGCTTGTATCGTTCAGAATAACATAATTGTCATTAAAATCAATAATATTTAGCACGGCATCCAAAACTTCAAGAATTCCGAGATTTAAATTAACATCAATATCCTTATAGGAAATTACGCCATCTGTATTACCGTCAGCTATTTGTTTCAATTGTTCAACCGATTTTGATATTGCCTTGGCAATTGCGTTAATATCCAAATTTGCAAAAGATTCAAGTAGCGAGTCGGCGTCTGCCGTGGAAGTGGAGCCTATTACAGAAGTGATAATTCCGGCAACATCGAATCCGGCTTCTTTGAGGCCCGCGGCGGCTGAAATGTAAAGCGCCTCGGAATTATTGGGATTATTTATCAGAATCTTGTCCGCTATAGCTTTAGCTTCGGCGGGGTTGTCATTAGCGAGAGCCGCGTTGGCGTCTGAAAGCAGCACTTCTACGCTTGAAGAACTGCCCGCCTTATGAAATTTTCCAAAAAGGTTTTTGTTATCGCACGACGTCACAACAAAAATGCTGATAACAGCAGCAGCCGCAAATAATTTATTTTTCATAAATAGCCTCCATATATTTCTTCGTATAAACGCTTAATCATCATGCCTATATTTTACCTTAGCCCCAGGCGATATGTCAATGTAATAAATATCACTGAAATTTATAAATCTAACGGGCGAGATATTTCACGCGCCACAGATAAAGGCCGCAGGCAGGAGCGGGAGCTATCCGGTTTCGGCGGCCTTCCAGAACAGCCCCGAGAGCGGCCGGCTCTATTTCCCCCGTTCCTGACGATATAATAAAAGCCGCCGCTGTTCTGGCCATTTTGTAAAGAAAATGAGAACCTTCTATTTCAATAAAAAAATCGGATTTCCCCTTAGATATCCGGCAGTTGAGTACATCGCATGTTGTGTTTTCTCTGTTTGAACATGATGAGAGGTGGCGGAAATTCTTTTTCCCGACAAGAAGTAACGCCGCTTTTTCCATTTTTGCCCGGTCAAGTTTCTGAGGAACGGAAAGGCAATAATCACTCCTATACGGTAAAATTTCCTTCCGGCTCACATAATATCTGTATATTTTTGACAGGCAGCCGTAACGCGGATTAAATGAATCGTCCGTCTTCCGTAGGCGGTTTATTCTTACATATCTGCCGAGTTCCGCATTCAGGGCGCGCTTGAACGCAAGCTCAGGCATTTTTACAGATGCCGCGAAAGAGCATACATTTTCTTTAGCGTGGACACTTCTGTCGGTTCTGGAAGCATAGATTACGCGTGGTGAAATCCCGAGAACTTTTTTCAAAGCCCCGGAAAGATTCCCGGAAACAGTCGGCTTATCCTTTTGTATCTGACTTCCATAAAATTTACTTCCGTCGTACGAAATTGAAAGCTTATAGCGCCGTATTAAGGGCTCAGATGATTTCAATTAGTTTTTGGGCAATCTGCACAGCGTTAAGCGCGGCGCCTTTGAGAAGATTATCGGAGACAATCCACATCCATAAACTGTTGGGACGCGATTCATCTTTCCTTATCCTCCCGACAAAAGTCTCCAGTTTTCCGTCGGAGTCAATGGCCATCGGATATTTGAGAGAGGCGGTATCATCAATAACTTTAATGCCGGGCTCGTTTTCCAAAAGCCGTCTCACTTCTCCAACGCTAAGATTATCAGAAAGCTCGACATTAACGGCCTCGGAATGGCCCCTGAAAATCGGCACCCTCACGCAGGTGACGGAAACCGCTATCCGCGGGTCAAGTATTTTCTTTGTTTCATTTACCATTTTCATTTCTTCTTTTGTGAAGCCGTTTTCCATAAACACATCTATCTGAGGTATGCAGTTAAAAGCGATTTGATGGGGGAAGGGTGAAAAATCGCTGCCGGAAAGTTTCTTTTCGGCAAAATTTCCGTCGACGATTTTACGGCTTTCTTTTTCCAGCTCAAGTATTGCTTTCTGCCCGCCTCCCGACACCGCCTGGAATGTAACGGCTATTATTCTTTTTATCGGAACCGCCCTGTGGAGGGGAGCAAGCGCATGCACCATTTGTATGGTGGAACAATTGGGATTCGCGATTATGTATTTATCTTTTGACAAAGTTTCGGGATTTATTTCAGGTACTATAAGCGGCACATTTTTATCCATGCGCCATGCCGAAGAATTGTCTATAACATAAATTTTTTTGTCTCGGAACATGGGTGAGTATTTCTCTGAAACAGAACCGCCGGCTGACATAATAACCATATCAACGTTATTGCGCGCAATCCATTCGGGAGAAAGTTCCTCAATTGTTATTTCTTTTCCTTTGAATAACAGCTTCTTTCCCGACGAGCGGGAGGATGCCAGAAGGCGCAGTTCACTTATCGGAAAATTAAGTGCTTCCAGCATCTTCATCATTTCTCTGCCGACAGCTCCAGTCGCGCCGGCAACCGCCACCTTATAATTTTTCATTTTAATCCTCCTGAATCTTTACATAAAAGCTTCTGCTTCTCGGCCCGTCAAATTCGCAAAAATATATGCTCTGCCATGTGCCCAGAAGAAGCTTCCCGCCACCTATAATAACGGTAAGGCCCGCGCCGAAAAGCGACGATTTTATATGCGCCGCGGAGTTTCCTTCCGCGTGTCTGTAGCCGCCCTCAAAAGGTATAACCTTATTCATTTCCATCAGAATGTCTCTTTTTACATCAGGGTCGGCGTTTTCGTTTATCGTAACAGCCGCCGTCGTATGCGGAACAAAAACATAGGCAGTCCCTTCTTTTACGGAGGATGATTTTACCGCTCCCGCCACGCTTTCTGTTATATCAACAAGCTCTGTTCTTTGATGTGTTTTTATTTCTATGATTTTAACCATATATCCCCGCTTTGTTTCATAGCCCTCATATCCATTATCTGCCTATTGCCTTTTACAACTCATTCGCCGCTTATTTTTTCGGCAAGGTCCGAGCCGTCATCCGAAAGGCTGATTTTAGCAAGATTTTCGCTGAATTTCCAGAAATCCCTAAAAGTTATTTTTTCTATAGCCTCAAAAATATTATTTTCTGTCACGTTCCGCTGCTTAATTATAATTGCGGCGCCGGACTTTGAAAAAAAATCCGCATTTCTTTCCTGATGCGCCGCCGCAAGCGGATAAGGTATCAGCAGAGAAGGTATTTTATAAAACGCCAACTCCGCCAGAGTTCCCGCGCCAGCTCTTGACACCGCGGTGTCGGCGGCGCTGTAAAACAATGGCATGTTGCGGCTGACGGAAAAAATTAGATGATTGCCCCTATGCGCATTATAAGCCTTATTCACACGGCCGAAATCGGCGGAGCCCGTAATATGAATTATCTGAGCGAAACCGAGTTTCGGAAGCAGGCGGAGTATAATATCGTTTATAAAACCGCTGCCCTGACTGCCGCCGAGAATCAGAATAACCGGCTTTTGAAAATCAAATCCAAGTTTGCCTCGCGCATCATCTCTGCCGTATTTAAGCGCTGAAACGGGAAACTTGCAGAAGACAGTATTTTTTTTAAGGCCTTCCCCCGCGCCCGGAAAAACCTCAAAAATTTCATCGGCAAAATATTTAAGAAGCGATGTGCCTTTTCCGGGGACGGCATTGGGTTCAAAAAAATAAAGTTTGACGCCGCTTATCTTTGCGCAAAAAGTTCCCACGGCGTTCAAATAAGACCCGAAGCATAGAATTTTTTCGGGTTTGAATTCGCGCGCGAAAAAAATAACGCGGGCAATATCGGCTATGGCTGATAATTTTATTTTTTTAAGGGCAAGGGGGCGGATAAACATAACTCCATCCACACCTTTTAAAATTTCCTCAGACGCGGAGGTCTTTACCGCGACCAGCACGGAGTTCGGGAAATGTTTGCGAAACGCCAGAGCGGGCATTATATGCCCGCCCGATGCGCCGGTAAACATTATGAATGGTATGAATGGGGTCAGGTCTTGACATTTGACATTAGCACGGTCCATAGAAATGTCAAATGTCAAGACCTGACCCCTCTTACATCAGCCGCCGACCATTGAGCCCATGTTAAATATAGGCAGATACATGGCTACCACGAGCGCGCCGACGACCACGCCGAGAAAAACTATCACCAGCGGTTCTATCAGCGAGGTCATGGCTTTAACGGCTTCGTCGACTTCCGTGTCATAAAAGTCGGCTATTTTCGTGAGCATAACATCCAGATTTCCGGTTTCCTCGCCGACTTTCACCATCTGGTTTACCATGGACGGAAAAATTCCCGAACGGGCAAGAGGCTCAGCGATTTTCTCACCTTCCCGTATGGCCTCGCGGGCATTCATCACGGCTTGCTCAACAGCCCAGTTACCAGCGGTTTTTGCCACGGTTTCCATGGCCGAAAGTATGGGTACTCCGCTTTTAACAAGCGTCCCGAAGGTGCGCGTAAATTTGGCCGTGGCCGTTTTTATGAGAAGCGGCCCTATAACCGGCATTTTGAGCATACGCGGTTCCAGAAATTTTCTTCCTACTTCGCTGGCGGCAAATTTTTTAACCCCGACGACAACAATGGCTATGCCCGCTATAATCGCTAAAAGATTTTGTATAAAAAAATCGCTCAAATCCACAACAATCTGCGTCGGAGTGGGCAGTGCGCTTCCGAAAGATGAAAAAACCTCTTTAAAGGTCGGAACTACAAAAACCATCAGAAAAATCGTGACGCCCAGACATATAAAAATAACAACTGTCGGATATGTTAAAGCTCCTTTCACCTTGCCTTTCAAATTTTCAGCGGCTTCAAGGTAAGTTGAGAGCCTGTCCAAAATAACATCTAATATACCCCCAAGCTCGCCGGCGCGAGCCATATTGACATAGAGTGTGTCAAAACAGTCCGGATACTTTTCCAGAGCGTCCGCTATGGAAGTTCCTCCTTCTATGTCTTCGCGTATACTAATGATAACTGCCTTAAAATAAGGATTTTCAATCTGATCGCCTATGATTGACATCGCCTGCACAATAGGAATTCCCGCGTTTATCATAACAGAAAGCTGCCTTGAAAATATCACCACGTCTTTCGGGCTTGCTTTCGGCTTGAACGGATTAATTGAATTAAGCAAATCCGTGAAAGCGTTTGCATGCTGTTCTTTTATCTCAAGAACAATATACTGCTGAGCCCTGAGCTTTTCAACGGCGGCTCTCTGACCATTTGCCTCAAGAGTGCCTTCGAGGGTTCCGCCTTTAGCTGTGCGCACTTTATAGCCGAAAATCATATTACATCACCCCTTTGCCGAGCAGCCTTTTCAATTCCTCAATATCATTAGTAACAGCAAAAGCCTGTTCTTTAGTAATATATCTTTTTTTATAGGCTTCGTAAATTGCTGTATTCTTGGTCTGCATGCCGAATCGTCCGCCTGATTGCATGGCTGTGGCCGCCTGTTCCGCTTTTTCCTCACGGATCATATTCCGGATGGCGGGCGTTACAAGCAGCGCCTCGCAAATCATCGCCCGGCCCCCGCCCTGTTTTTTCAGCAGCTCCTGACAAAAAACCGCCTGAAGCACAAAGGAAAGCTGACTTCTTATCTGCGGCTGCTGATGAGGCGGAAAAACATCAATTATTCTGTTTATGGACTGCACAGCGTCAGGGGTGTGAAGCGTCGCGAAAGCAAGATGTCCTGTTTCGGCTACAGTTAAAGCCGCCTCAATTGTTTCAAGGTCGCGCATTTCGCCGATAAGCATGATATCCGGGTCCTGCCTCATACAATGCTTGAGAGCATGGCCGAAAGTTTCAGTATCGGCGCCGACTTCCCTTTGCGACACAAGGCATTTTTTATGCGAATGAACATATTCAATAGGGTCCTCTATCGTGACAATATGGGAACTTCTGTTTTCATTCAGATAGTTTATAATTGAAGCAAGCGTCGTTGATTTTCCGCAGCCCGTGGGGCCTGTCACAAGAATAAGCCCCGTGCGCATTTTAACAATCTGATGTATGAGCGGCGGCAACCCCAGCTCCTCAAA
>VMTI01000244.1 GCA_013791675.1 bacterium
CCCCGGTTTATGGAACATAAGCGCCGCGGCGTCGGCGGGGGATTTATATCTTGGTTATTCGCCGAGGGATAATGATTATTATAAAGGCGCACTGGATGATGTGGCAATATACAGCCGAGCCTTGACGGATGAAGAAATCAGACAGAGATATCAGGGCGCAGGAGTCTCCGGAGTAACAACGGAAGGGCCTCATTATATTTCGCATTATTCGGTTGATATTGTGGGCAATAAAGAGCAAATATCAACGGGTACGGTGATAGTGGATAATACGCCGCCGGTGACGGCAGTTGAGTTCGGCGCGCCGTATGTGCTTATTGACCCGCCTTTGGATGAGGTGCTCGCGGCGGCGGGAATGACGGCAGGTGATGAAGGTGTCAGCAGTATAGATAAGTCGTATCCGGACGAGTTGAAGAGTCAGCCATATGAGATGAACATAAGCAGCGTGATTCTATCAGGCGCGACAGATTATTATAATTATTCTTCGTCAACATTTTCCGCGAGCGCCGCTGAAATGGAATTTGATTATTATGGAAATCCAGGGGTGTATTTATACGAGGGTGCGAAGGTTGATATACATTATGTGAGAGGCGAAACTCCGGTATCGCTGATTGCGGAAGATGCGTGGAGCGGGGTGAAAAGGAGCGAATACAAGATAATGAATTCGGGGTGGCTGGATTATACGGGTTCGGTCAATTTTACAGGCTATGCCGACGGAATATACATGTTTTATTACAGAAGCTATGATAATCTCGGGCATATTGAGGGCGATAAGACCTTATTCGCGGGGGTTGATAACACGGCGCCGTCAACGGAGTTAGCGGTTGGCGGGGCGCGGTTTACGGTTAACGGGATTGGCTATATAAGTCCGGATACGAAGATAATCCTGACCTCGGACGACGGTGAATGGGGCGTGGGAGTGAAGGAAATAAAGTGGAACGTGGACGGCGGAGCATGGGAAGTATGGCAGGGACAAGCCCTGCAGCTGCAAGAAGGTATTCACACAATCAGATATTACAGTGTTGATAATTTAGGGAACACGGAGCAAATGAAAACGCAAACATTTTATGTTGACGCGGCGGCGCCGGAGACGGCAATGACAATAGCTCAGCCAATGCTGGAAACGGAGGAGAAAACCTATATAACATCCGCAAGCAGTATTATATTAACGGCGGAAGATGATTTGAGCGGAGTGGCGGCGACGAAGTGGAAGCTTGACGATTATAACTGGCTGGAATATGCTCAGCCGTTTACATTGGCAGGAACAACGATAACAGAGGGTGGGGGTATACCTGCGGGCTGCGCGGCCTACTGGAATTTTGACGAGGGAGAGGGGAATGTCCTGAATGATACAAGCGGAAAAGGGAATAACGGGACGATATACGGAGCAAGCTGGACGGAAGGAAAAACCGGAAGCGCTTTGAATTTTGACGGCAGCAATGACGTGGTAAAAGTGCCGGGCATGGAAGATGTGTGCGCGGGTTACAAAGATTTCAGCGTTGAGTTTTGGATGAAAACAAGCGTGCGGCATTCGGGAGGTGTGATAGCGCACGGATGGTGGAAGGGATACGGGTGGTATTTCAGGCTTGATTCGGCCTATTGGAGCAATTACGGAAATGTTCCGTTATTCTTTTTCCTGAGTAACAACGGAGATAGGGCTTATGCCGCATACGC
>VMTI01000015.1 GCA_013791675.1 bacterium
GCTGCTTCGTTTCTATCCCAACATGTCAGAAGAAATATGCTTATTCCCCCCTCTCATTTTGGATAAAGTTTCTTCTAGCGAGCCTTTTATTGTTCCAACTGATTGTTCAAAAAGTGTTCAGTATCATATTGACTATTACCGGGCGGGCGTGACGGCCGGAGGCCCAGCGTTGGGGCGGCCAATAGGTGAACAAAGCTTTGCCTCTGAGATATTTTCTTTCAAGGCAGCCCCAGAATCTGGAATCCATGCTGCGGTCCCTATTATCGCCCATAACGAAAAAAGAGTTTTCCGGCAGCTTTACGGGGCCGTAGTTGTCGCGGACGCTTAAATGCGAGGGTAAAGAGCGGTCTCCGTCGGCGAATTGCGTGTAATTTTCAATAAGCTTTTTACCGTTTATATAAACCGTCTTGTTTTTAATTTCAACGGTTTCGCCGGGAAGGCCTATGCATCTTTTGATGAAGTCCTTCTTCGGGTTGAGCGGATATTTGAAAATGATGACGTCGCCGCGCGAGGGTGACGTGAACTTTAAATATTTGTTTACAAGAGGAATCTGCCAGCCGTAGCGGAATTTGCAGGCGAAGAGATGGTCTCCTATGAGGTATGTGTTCATCATTGAGCCCGACGGTATTTTGAAAGCCTGTATTATGAAATACATAAGAGCGGACACGACAAGAAGCGTGTGAAAAAAAGATTTTAATTCTTCTTTAATCGCGACGGTGTATTTTTTTGGATATGTCTCAAACAAAAAAGGAATGCAGCCGAGCATGGTGAGAATCGCGACTTTCGGCCATTCTTCTCCGTTTATGCGCCAGAACATCACCGCCCAGCCGCCCCAGATGATTATTCCGGCGAGGATTTTCTGCCATTTTTCGCGGAGAAAGTTTACAAGGTAAACCGCGCCGATACCGAGTGATATAAAAAATACGAGTTGTTCCATAATTATTTCCTGAGTATTTCAAAAAAAACTTCCTGTGGCAAGTCCACAGAGCCGATTCTTTTCATTCTCTTCTTTCCTTCTTTCTGTTTTTCAAGCAGTTTTCTTTTTCTTGAAATGTCGCCGCCGTAGCATTTGGCTATGACGTCTTTTCTGAGGGCGGACACCGTTTCGCGAGCTATGATTTTTCCGCCTATTTTCGCCTGGAGCGCCACCTCAAACATCTGTTTATTTATGAGTTTTTTCATCCGCAGGAGCACATCGCGCGAGAAGAATACGGCTTTTTCCCGGGGCTGTATGCTGCAGAGCGCCTCAACCGGCACGGCGTTTACGAGGATTTCCACTTTTTCCAGCGTCGCCTCCCTGAAGCCGGAATGTTTATAATCAAATGACGCGTAGCCTTTGCTCACGGATTTAAGGTCGGAATAAAAGTCGGCTATCATTTCGGACAGGGGCAGTTTGTATTTGAGTATGACTTTCTGGGGATTGATGTAATTGAGGCTGATATATTTTGAGCGCCGTGATTCAAGAAGTTTCATGCACTGTCCGAGCCAATCGTCCGGCGTTATAATTGTCGCGGTTATTTCGGGTTCGTACACTTTGGAAATGTCTTTTTTATCCGGCCATTCGTCGGGGCGGGATATATCCAGTGTCTCGCCGTTCAGAGTTTTTACGCGGTATATCACCTGCGGGGCGGTGGCGAGTATTTCTATGTCCGATTCTCTTTCCAGCCGCTCCTGTATTATTTCCATGTGCAGAGAGCCCATGAATCCGAGGCGGAAGCCTAAGCCCAGCGTCTGGGACTGTTCGGGCTCCCATGTGAAGGCCGCGTCGTTGAGGTTGAGTTTCATTATGGCTTCGCGGAGCCTTTTTTCGGTTGTGTCGCCTATGGGATAGAA
>VMTI01000094.1 GCA_013791675.1 bacterium
AGCGCCGTGTCCGTAAGGGAAAGGACATTAGGGCTGACTTTATTTTCATACATTCTCTTTTTTCTCCTCGTGTCTTATCTTTAATTCCGTTATTATTTCATCTCGGACAATAGAAAGAGCCTGCACGTTGACGGATATTTTTCTTACGAGATAATTATAAAGAATTACTGCGGGGACAGCTATGCATATTCCCGCCGCTGTTGTAACGAGCGCTTCAGCCACGCCGACGGCTATGACTTCGCCTCCGCCAGAGCCGGTTGACGCGATGCTCTGGAAGGATTTGATTATCCCGACAACCGTTCCCAGAAGGCCGACCAGCGGAGCGATATGGCTGGCGGTGCCTATTACGCCGACGTTGTTTTCCATATGGACTTTCTCTATATTGATTACGTTTGTCATGAGTTCATAAATAATTACGGTATCTCTATCGGGTTCGGCGAGTCCTGTTTCCACCATTCTGGATACGGGCGCGGGTTCTTTCCGGCAAGTGCTGATGATCTCGGCGAACTTGTTTTCCGCAATCATTCTTTTTATCCTCTGACAGAATTCCCGGATGTCTTTTCTGTTTTTGACAAAATAGATAATTCTCTCTATGGCATAGGTCAGAGACACCAGCGAAATGAGCATAAGTATCCACATGGCGAAACTTTTTATAAAGACCCCACTAACGGATAATTCCTGTAACATTTATTCCTCCTTAGGGGCAGGATTTACCGATCCCTGCCGATACTGGTTCCCTCTTACCTCTTTTTTATCATTGATTTCGTTTATTTTTGCTTCCGCGGCTGCTATCCATTCCTCGTTATCCGCAGTTTCCATAATTTTTTTGTAAACAAGAATAGCTTCATCATAAAGCGCTTCTTTTGTGTAAATTTCCGCGAGATTCACCAGCCCCGTCAGGTAAAATATTTTATCCGGTTTTTCCAGATTTTGGAGTTTAACATAATAGCGTTTTGCGTTTTCACTATCCCCGGCTTTCTGATAACATTCCGCTGCGCGGTAAAGCGTTTCGGATACGGATGCGAAGTATTTTTCCGAGTCCGCGTAATTCTTTGCGGCTTCTTTATAATTGCCTGTGTTGCGGTTAATTTCAGCTATCTGAAACATTGCATGGCCTTTCTTTTCGTGTGACGGATATTTTTTTATAAAGGCCTCGTACCCGGCGATGGCGTCTTCCCATTTCTTCAGCTTTTTATAGCAGAGAGCTTTGTTGATAGCCGCGTCGGGCGCGAAGCCTTCTGATGACGGGTCATCCGCCAGAGCGCTGTAATGAAGGCCTGACTCCTCTATCCTTCCCAGTTTAAAGAGTGCGTTAGCCATGTGGAACTCGGCGGCATAACGCCGGCTGTTTTCGGGAAAACTGTTTATAAAGTTATTGAACGCGTTTACGGCTTCCTTGTTATCCCCCGCCATATAGAGACTTTCCGCGAGGTAGTACAGGGACAGTTCTGACGATTGCGTTTGAGGATAGTCAATGATGATTTTCCGGAAGATTTTCGCGGCGTTAACGTATTGTTTTTTTTCAAAAGCACTTGTGCCGAGCTGCCAGTAAGCCTCGCCCGCCAGATCTCCGTCAGGATAGAGTTTTATGAAATCCGCGAGGCCCTGTCCCCCCGAATCTTTCCGGCCTTTTTCATAATATGCCATTCTGATATTTTCAAGGATTTCTTCTTCTTTTTCATCGCCGGGATAGAGTTGTATAAATTTTTTATACTGAGAAATAGCCTGTGTGAAGTTTCCGCTGTTGTAATAACTTTGAGCTATGCGCATCTGCGCGTCTTTACAGGATTCGCCATCGGGAAAGAGCAGCTTTATTTTGCTGTAATAAAATATGGCGTTCTTGTAGTTGCCGAGGCCGAAACTTGTATAGGCGAGCCGGTTATAAGCTTTAAGGGTGTATTCGGAATTTCCATAGATTATTTTCTTCCAGCATTTTTGCGCCTCGTCAATGAGATGGAGTTTGAAAAAACATTCCCCCTGCATGAATAATGCCTCATAAATACCGACGTCGCCGCCATAGCTTTTTACAAAATCTTTATAATCGGATATTGCTTTCCGGTAATTACCCGCGTTAAAAAAAAGTCCCGCGGAAACGAGAAGGGATGTTTTTCCTACGGATTTATCGTCTATAAATTTTTCGGAAAATTCACGGTTTTTAAGTTCCGCGGCGGGGAATTCTCCCTTTATAACTTTGCAGGCTATATTTCCGCTTTCCGCGAATTTGACCGCGGGAGCCCCCGAATATTTCTCTATAATATATTCAAACGTTTTTTCGGCTTCGTCAATTTTACCGCCGTTGTAATAAGCGTCCGCTATAAGATAATACGCCCATGCTTTCCATCGGTCAGTGAAAAGGCCTTCTGTGTCGGCTAAGGCCAGTATGCTTGTGATAAGCGTATCGTTGTTTCCTGAATTGACGTGTTGAAGAGCCAGCATAAATAAAGCTTTGCCTCTTGTCTCATCGTCGGAGACACTGTTTATTATCCCCTGAAATACGGCAGCCGCATTAGGGGCATTCCCTTTTTTGTAAAGACACATCGCTTTCAGCAGCAGGATGTCTTTTTCAATATTATGAGATTTTATGCGGGGGTCTTTTAATATTTTTTCGCAGAGTAAAAGGGAATCACCGTATTTTTCCGTATTATAATAGAGAAGGGCAAGGTCGCATGCGGCTGTCAGACTTATGAGCCGGCCGGGATAATCCGCGATAATTCTGCGGTATTTCCCGTACGCTAAATCGTATTTTTTGATTTTAGCGTATGACTTCGCCCACAGATGATGTATATACGTTTCCGGTTCTTGGCCGCTGTATTTTTCCATAAAATATTCGCAGTTCGCGATGGCGGCGGTATAACGGCCCCGGTCATAACGGCAGTATCCCGTCATAAACCTGGCGTAAGGGGCGTAGTCTCCCGCGGGATATGCCCTGAGTATGGCCAGAAAAATCCCGGCCGCCGAGTCATATTCTTTCATCCTGTAATAAATTATACCCTGACAGAACATGGCGTCATCGGCAATAGAGGATGCGCTATTTTCCCCGTGTATTTTTTTAAAAAGCGCCCCGGCCTGCAAAAGCCTGCCTTCGGCCTCCATGCACTTAGCGCGATAAAATTCACTCAGTTCCCGGTTTTCAAAGTCCGGATTGTTAATACCGGCGAAACAATCTTTTGCTTCACTGTATCTGCCCTGGTAATAAAGGATTAATCCTTTACAATAGTTTGTCCTGTCGCTCGTCCGATATTGCTCATATTTTGAAATCAGCCGGTTCATTATGTCCAATGCTCTTTTTGTTTCCCCTTTTTTCAGGCAGCTATTTGCTATGGAAAATTCCGCCTCCGGCAAGAGCCCTCCTTTTTCGCGGCGGATTTTCTCAAAAATTTTAAGAGCTTCGTCAAATTTGCCTGTATTATACAGCGCTTCAGCCTGTCTGAATGAAGCGTATTCATAAAATCCTGATTCGCCAAACGCCGCGCCGGTTCCTAACGCCGCCGCATAATGTTCCATGGCTTTTGCATAATTTTTGTTTTTGAATTTGAGTTCTCCGAGAATATAATGTTTGTATTCTTCATTCATTCCGGCCTCTTTTTGAAGTAATTGTTCTAGTTTTTTTTCTTCGTTGAGATTAAATAAATTTATTACGCTTTTTTCAGGTTCCCCGAAGCCGGCAAAGACAATAGTTTTTATTTTCGCTGACATCCAGTCCGCGTTTTCCCTCTCACGGGGTTTTCCCCTGTTTGATTCGGGCAAAGAAATGCCTGCAGGGTCACTTTCCGGTGAAATATTTTCTTTTGTGAATATTTTATCCGGTTCTTCATTTATATTTTTTGCAATGTATTCAATAAGGTTTGCGGGAGATTTATCCTGCGAGGTTTCAGAATCTGCCGGAATATTTTTTGCGATTTCAGTCGCGGGCATTTCTATTATCAGCGGCGCGGGCTCCCGCGGGATTGCTTTATAACCGAGAAAAGATATTGTCATAGCGACGAGTAAATATATCATTTGTTTTTGTGACGCCCGTTTTTTAGCGAAACGTCGGGCTTCCGCTTTGTTTTCCAGGGGAGGAAAACGCTAAGCGAGTCCAGCCATTTTTCCAAAACAGATTTTTTGAACCGCCATGAGCCGCCTATTTTAAAACAGGGTATTCTTTTGTTTGCAATCATTCTGTAAATAGTTTTTTCATTCAACTGCAGGTAATCAGCCACCTGTTTAATGGTTAATATTTCTTGCATCAAAATAATTCTCCCAAATTTTCTAGCATTGCACATTATAATACCAAAATGTCTATTTTGTCAACACTCCATCCGCCCACGCCATCCGCCCACCACTTGTCGCCCTGCCACCACGCACATACAAAACACACGGCAGACGGGGGGGGGCAGACGTGACGAAGGGGGACATGTTGCACTTTGTTTGGAATATTTTATAATATTGAGTACGATTATGCATTGATTTCTGTTGAGTGACAATGTCTGACCGCTTGTTTTATTTTTTAAAAATATTGATGCGAGGTAAAGAGGAAATATATTTATGAAAGCTTTTCGTTTTAGGAGCGTTTTAGCAAAAAACAGAATTCTGTTATTGGGCGGCGATGCTTTCCTCGCGCGTAATCTCGGCAAGGTTTTTAAAAACAGAGGTTTTATATTTCAAAGAGCGTTAAAGAGCGCGGATTACCTGAAAACCGTTCTTGAGTTTGCGCCGCATCTTGTTGTAATGGATATAACGCCGTTTAAGGAGGGGGTAAGATTATGCGCGGCGCTGAAACAGCGTAAAAATCCGGAGCATTTGCCGGTTATCATTCTCGGCGAAGGCGGCGACAGGAACAAAAAAACGATAAAATGCCTCTCGGCCGGAGCTGAAGATTATCTTTTGAAACCCATGGATGCGGCTCTATTCATAGCGAGAATAGGCGCAATAATGCGAAGGCTGATTTTTCAGGATGTGCCCGCTGAGATTGTAAAAACGGGCGGCGTAATTTTGAATCTGACTGCTCACACCGCCGACGCGGATTCAAAGCCGGTGAACCTGACTCCCAAGGAGTTCGCCCTGCTCTATTTTCTTATGAAGCGGGAAGGCAAAGTCCTGACAAGGAGGATGCTGATGAGAAGCGTATGGGAGAGAAAATATTTCGCAAATATGAGGACGGTTGACGTTCATATTCAATCACTCAGAAAAAAACTCAGCACACACGGGAAACACATTATAGCCGTGGAGGGCATGGGATATAAATTTGCCGTCTGAAAAGCTGAATAAAATAGCTTTCTTCGGCCGGTGGTTTATAATTTTCCCGTCGGTAAAATTTAACAGTTGAATTAAAAACACCGTTGCTTTGAATACTTAAGAGCTTTTTTACCATCGGAGCAGGACAAGATTACATATAAAAACTTTACCAATATTTGGCTTCACAGCGCGGCAGCTATTAAACATAATGCAGTGTGAACTTAAACCACTATAATGTTTTAGATGACATAAACGGTAGTTTATTAATTGCATCTATTCGCGCGCGCGTCATGTGTGTGCATTTTTTTTGTCAAAAAGCGAGCAGTAGTACTGCGCGCTTCATCAAAAAGTTTTTTTCAAAATACTCAAATACAGGTAACTTGGTTTTTTTATGGTCCAAAGTGAGTAGTAAGAAT
>VMTI01000160.1 GCA_013791675.1 bacterium
ACATTTGTCGTGCTGTCATTATTATTGTCGCAATCTATTAGAACATCACCGTCTGCTGTTATCGGAACATTTAAATCTGCCATTTTGTTCCCCCCTATCTTTTTTCAAACCGTGCAGTTTTATAAAAGAGATTTCTGCCAACTTCTACTGTATTATACCCCCCCCTATAATTATGTCAATGGGTTATTTTTATAGTTTTTTGAATTCGCACGAAAAGATGTCACTGTAAACAGCGCCGGCGGGATGCAATTCGCTTCTGATAAGAAAAAGTTTTGCCGCCTGAAAAGACGCGACAAATCTGAGAGAGTAAAAATCTTTACTCACGCGCTCGTCGCTAAGACGGCAGAGTGTTATGTGCGGTATAAATTCCTTTTTGTCCTTCGCCACGCCGAGGTCGGATAGCGCCCTGGCAGATATTAATTTACTCAGGTCAGCCAGTTCACCGCGGCCTTTTCTGAAGCCGGCCCAAAGCACTTTAGGTTTTTTCGCAGGGAAAGAACCCGTTTTTCCCAACGATATGTGAAAAGGCGGAAACTCCGCGGCGGCGTCAATGATTATTTTCTTCGCGGATTCCACCTTTTCAGCGCTCAGCTCGCCGAGAAACTTCAGCGTAATATGCATGGCCGCATCCGGAACTATCCTGCCGCTTAAATTCTCCGACGTCGGAGAGAACACATTTTTAATTTCTCTTTTCGCCTCATCGCTCAGCTTCACCGCGATAAAATATCTCGCCGCCTTTAAACTTTCATTTTTCATTTTTTACTTCCTTTAGCACGCATAATAATTTCCTGCTCATTTTCTAATTTATATTATCGGTTGCTCCAGAAAAAAGTTTTAAGGTTTTTTTAAAACAATATCGTGTTTTCCTATCCTACGTAAAACATAAACGGCATTTATTTTTTGAAAACTCAATCTATACTTTTTAGTTATACTTGCTTCCCAAATATTTCCCGCGCTTTTTATCTTTTTTATTCTCAAAGAAGGATGGCCGGGATTAGTTACAAGATAATAAAATGCTTTGTCTGCCTTTTCTTTTATCTTTTCCGACAGTTTTTTGTAGTCCTTCTTAAATAATTCGGTTCGGGCTATTTTCATGAACGAATATCTTTTATGAGATTATTAACGCCGGAGAATTTTTTGAATTTCCCCTCTTTTATTTCCTGCGCAGACTTTCGTTCTCCCTTCTGCCATTTCTCATCCCACCACCATGACTGCTCCGGAGCAATTAAACCGACTTTACAGGAGATTTTTATCTCGTCTTTGGTAAGCCCCTTGGATTTAAGGATATCTTTATTAATCTTCTCAATTTTTAGTTTAGCTCGGGACAGAATATTTTGTTCTTTTTCTGTAAGCGACGGAGCGGAGATTCTATTCGTGAGTCTTTTGGGAACTAAAATTATTCTTCCTTTTTCAGAAATTGCCTCCATGAATTCACCGGGTTTTAAATAAAGTTGCGCAAAGACATCCCTGGGAATAGTTACTTGGTGTTTAGGGCCTATTTTCACTGTAGACATTTTTTTTACCTCCTGCTTCTGGGTTTTCTATATTGCTTACTTTCTTACTTTAAGTATATTTTGATTCCGTAAGTTTGTCAAGAAATTTATTCCTAATTGTCGGCAATATGTCAATGTTATTGCCAATAATTAGTTAGCGAACGCGGGATTAAAGTCCTTTCTACAAATGCTCCTCGCACCATAAAATGCTAAAAAACTCACTTCGCTCGGGGGTGGGTTTTATCATATACGTCTTTTAACCTCTTCGCGGAAATGTGCGTGTATATCTGCGTTGTTGAAATATCCTTATGTCCTAGAAATTCCTGTATGGAGCGGAGGTCACAGCCGCGGGAAAGCATAATCGTGGCGAAACTGTGCCTGATACTGTGGGGGCTGATATGCTTTGAAATGGCCGCCTTATTCATGTGCTTGTTGAGAATGGCCCGAACCGACACCGCCGAAAGCCGCGTGCCGTTTTTATTAAGGAAAAGAGCTTCTGGTTTTACCGGCCGCATTTCAAGGTATCTCTCTATGAATTCAATGGCTGTATCCGTTATATAGCAGAATCTCTGGCGGTTCCCTTTGCCCGTCACCTTTACCGTTGAGCTCCAAACGTCCACGTCCGCGCGTTTTAGAGCGACAAGCTCCCCCACGCGCATTCCCGTTGAATAAAGCAGTTCAAGTATCGCCTTGTCTCTGAGTCCCCTTGCCGAATTTATATCCGGCGCATCCAGAAGAATAGTCATTTCATTTTCTTCAAGCACCGTAGGGATTTTTTGAATTCTTCCCGGCACCGAAACGCCGTAAAAAGGATTTTCTTCCATAACGCCCTCAATTATTAAAAAGCGGAAAAAAGATCTGATTGATGAAAGCATTCTTCCTATAGACACGGCAGAAAGTCCGTCCCGAGCGCGGGTTATAAAACTTCTTATCTGCCTTCTTTCAAGAACGGCAATATCTATCTTTTTTTCATTCGCGTAATTCAGGAAACCGCTTATGTCTTTTCTATACGCTCTGATAGTGTTGATAGAATAATTTCTCTCGGCGGCGAGATATGTTTCAAATTCCTTTAAAAAAATTTCGGCTTCAGACGCTTTCATCCGGCTTGGGTTCCTCGGGTTTTGTTTCGTCCCCGTAAGATATTATACTTTTGCAGGAAGGAAAACCGCTGCAGGCGTAAAAAGGCCCCCTGCGGGCGACACGCAGAACCATCGGCTTTCCGCATTTAGCGCAAAATTTTTTCTCCGGCAAAAGTTCGCCGCCGTCTGCGGTAAAATGTACCCTGTAGACGCATGCCTTGTATCCGGCTGCGCACGAAAGAAATTTACCGTTAGCCGAATATTGTTCAAGAAGATTTGTGCCGCACCACGGACATTTCCTGTCTGTCATCTTTTTCATCGTTTCCATATTTGTCTTGGCTTTTTCAAGAAGAACCGAAAATTCCTTATAAAAATCCTCAAGAATTTCCTTTTCACCGGCCTTCGCTTCGGCTACATCATCCAGCTTGGATTCAAGTTTGGAAGTGAATTCGTAATCCGTGATAAGCGGAAAATGTTTATCCAGCACATCACTCACCACCTCGCCTATATCCATAAGCAGCAGCTGCCTTTTGTTGCGCTCAACATATTTTCTTCTCAAAAGCGTTTCAATTATAGAAACATAGGTTGACGGCCGCCCTATGCCTTTGGCCTCCAGCGTCTTAACAAGAGAAGCTTCATTGTAATGAGGCGGCGGAAGCGTCTGGTGCTCGCTGGTCTCAATTCCGGCGAGACGGGCCTTGCTGCCTTCGGAAAGCTTTTCCATAAATTTAAAAAGGCCATGGCTTTCCCTGTCCGCTTTTATCCTTTCATCGAAAAGAACAAGAAAGCCGTCGTCTTTCAAAACGCTTGCGGCCGCCTTGAAAGTATAGGAATCATATTCCAGCGAAACGCTGCGCGTATGAGACAGCGCCTGCTTCATTTGCGACGACATAAACCTCTGCCATATAAGATGATAAAGTTTAAACTGCTCGGGTGTAAGATTTTTTTCTATAGTTTCAGGGACTATATCAACTTTCACCGGCCTGATTGCCTCATGGGCTTCCTGAGAATGAGCGGATTTCGTTTTGTAAACGGGTATTTTAGAGGGAAGAAAAGCTTTCCCGTAACGGTCTTCTATAAGTTTTCTCGCTTCGGTCTGGGCCTGGCGCGATACCGTAACCGAATCCGTGCGCATATAACTTATCAAACCCGTGCGCCCTTCGGGAAGGTCTATTCCCTCATAAAGCTGCTGCGCCACAATCATCGTTCTGCGGGAAGAAAATCCCAAAACGGTGTTTGACTGCTGCTGCAGCGTTGAAGTCGTAAACGGCCTCGGCGGGGAGAGTTTTTTTTCAGTGAGCGTATTTTTGTTCACAACAAAATCCTTACCTTTAAGTTGTTTTATATCTTTGAGGATAGCCTCATCGCTTATGTGCCCGTCCTTAAGAGTTTCGCCGTTGGCTTTAGCGATATCTGCCCGCAGCACGCCGCCCGCACTTTCAAAATCAGCGGTTGCCTTCCAATAAGTGACAGGTTTAAAAGCCCTTATTTCCTTTTCCCTCTCAACTATA
>VMTI01000182.1 GCA_013791675.1 bacterium
AGCGGCGTATCTTTACTGGAATGATCCTCAATCATTGGAGCAGGCCATATTGGTTGCAAGAGATAATAAAATCAATTGGAATAATATAAGAAACTGGCTCATGAAAGAAGGTTTTTCTGATAAGTATAAAACTATCAAGGCTCTCTTTAAGGACTGATATGACTGAGGGGTGTATAGCGACAATTAGAATTAGGGGCTAACGACAATTAAAATTAGGGTTTAAAAACAACCAAAATTCCCGTTTTTTCAAAGTAAGAGTTAAACTATCTGAGACTAAAAAAGGAGAGGTCTCCCTATCGGAGATAATCCGAAAAATTGAGGAGGCTCAGATGGTAACGGACAACCAGATTAGGAGATTGAGAATGCTTATAAATAAAGAAAAAACACAGGCAATCGCGGCGTCAAAAGCGGGGATGGACGAAGAGACGGCACGGAAGTATCTGAAGCTGGGGAGATTGCCGAGTCAGATAAAGGCTGAACACACATGGCGAACGCGGAAAGACAAGTTTAAGAAAGTGTGGGAAGAGCTGCGCGGTTATTTAAAAACGAATCCCGGCCTGGAGGCAAAAACGCTGTTTGACCATTTGCAGAGGACATACGAAGGCAAGTTTTCGGATGGGCAGCTGAGGACATTACAGAGGAAGGTCAAGAGGTGGCGGGCATTGGAAGGGCCGGAGAAGGAAATCTATTTTGCGCAAAAACATTATGCCGGTGTTCTCGGTGAATCGGATTTTACGAATATGAACAAACTGGAAGTAACAATAGCGGGGGCAGAATTTAACCATCTGCTGTATCACTTTGCGCTGACATACTCAAACTGGGAGGCAGGGACAATATGTTTTTCGGAGAGTTTTGAAAGTTTGAGCGAAGGTTTACAGAATGCGCTATGGGAGCTGGGCGGAGCTCCGGAAAAGCACAGAACTGACAAGCTGTCGGCGGCGGTGCACAAAGAATGCAATGCTGATGAGTTTACACAGAGGTATCAGGCGTTATTGAATCACTATGGGATGAAAGGAGAAAGTATAGGAACCGGTAAACCTAACGAGAACGGAGATGTTGAAGTAAGCAACAGATGGATTAAAACAGCGATGGACCAAGCGCTGATGTTGAGGGGCAGCCGGAACTTTGAAAGCCGTGAAGAGTATAAAGCGTTCATAAAGAAAATATTTAATCAGCGGAACATGAACAGGAAACGGAGATTTGACGAGGAGCTGAAGAAACTGAGGGCGCTTCCGGATAAACGTCTTGACGACTGCAAGAAGATGCAGGTGACGGTTGGGCCAAGCAGCACAATAAATGCGGGCCATAAAACTTATTCGGTAAACAGCAGGCTGATGGGCGAAAAAGTAAATGTGAAGTTATATGCGGAAACGGTAGAGGTGTGGTATGGGCAGAAGAAAGTTGAAAGTATGCCGAGGATACGAGGGAAAAAAGGACATCGCATTGAATACAGGCACATAATAAAGTGGCTTGTGAGAAAGCCCGGCGCATTTGAAAATTACAGATATAAAGATGACATGTTTCCTACGCTCCGGTTCAGAATGGCGTACGATTATTTAAAGGAAACTAAGCCGTCGCGCGCAAATAAAGAATATCTGAAAATACTGTCTCTGGCGGCGAAAGAAACGGAAGTCGGAGTTGACGAGGCGTTGAGGAAATTGTTTGACGACGGAGAGCTCATATCGGCGGAAGCGGTGGAAAACATTTTGAAGTTGAAAGAGGCAGTTGTAACAAAGAGAGATGTTTATGTAGCTGAAACAGACCTCGCCGGTTATGACGAGCTTATAGGCGGCTGGGGAGCATGGGGCGGCGGGGGTGAAGTATGACAGAATCCAAAAACCTGAATAAGTATTTAAAGGATTTGCGTTTACCCTGTATTAGAGAATGCTGGGAAGAGACAATCCAGTTAGCGACGAAGGAATCAATGAGCTATGAGAGTTTTTTATCAGTTCTTTTGGGGCGTGAATGCGAGCTGAGAAAAATCAAACGGATTGAAAGATTATTGAAAGAGTCGGGATTGCCGTTGGAAAAGAGCATTGATAATTTTGATTTAAAGAGGCTCCCGATGAAGATAGTGCAGCAGGTGAAAGCTTTGCTTGAGGGCAGTTTTTTGAACAGGAATGAGAATGTTTTATCATTCGGAAATCCGGGCAGCGGCAAAACACATTTACTGTGCGGCCTTGGACAGGAGCTTATCCGCCGATACGAAAAAAGGGTGCTGTATGTTATGTGCGGTGATCTCGTTCAGGAATTACTTGCCGCGAAAAAAGCTTTACAGCTCCCTAAAAAGCTGAAAAAGCTGTCCCGGTTTGACGCAATCATAATTGATGACATCGGATATGTGAAACAAGACAGGGAGGAGATGGAGGTTTTGTTTACATTGCTGGCGCATCGATATGAGCGGGGAAGCGTGATGATTACGAGCAATTTGCCTTTCTCCAAATGGGAAACGATATTTAAAGACCCCGTTATAACGGCGGCGGCAATAGACCGGCTTGTCCACCACTGCGTAATACTTGAGTTGAATGTTAAGAGCTTTCGTATGGCAGAAGCCAACAAAGCAAAAAATATTGTCAAAAAAAGGGGGTGATGCTGCTGGATTTTTAAGATTCAAACGTTGAGAAACCTGACTGCGGATATAAACAGTCAGGGGAGAATGTTTAAAATTGGGAGGTTTACCATGGTAGAGAGCAGTTCCGGCGGTTTGGGGTTGGCGCACATTGATATGAATGATGAGTACCATATCAGGTTGCGTGATACGATTGCCAAAGAAAATGATGAGTTACGCCATTCAATCCCTGATATTACGAAACCGAATGTTATCAGGATTACGGCAGGAATTAAGTCAATGGGACCGGAATCGGTTCAGAAGATTTTGCGGAGAGTCAAAGTTTTCAGTAAATTTACCGGAGATGATGACCCTTACGGTCATCGTAACTTTGGCTGTTTCAAGCACCGCAAGAAAAAAATATTTTGGACAATAGATGATTGTGGGGGAGAAGACGGGCACAATCTTGTTTTGACTGTGATGCTGGCTGATGAATGGTGATGCCATAATACGCTTCCTGCAGTAAAACAGAGCTTGATTTAATTTAACAAAATGAGCTCTAAATGCTTTAATAAAGAGGTTCTTTGATGATAGAAAATAACGGGAAATATAATTGTCGCTGAACCCTAAAAATAATTGTCGTTAAACA
>VMTI01000010.1 GCA_013791675.1 bacterium
ATCTTCACGACTCCGTCAAAAACAAGAGGATAATCCACCGACACAAAGCCGGGCTTGCCGGGAGTTATGGACGGCACCACCAGCACCTTAAAATCCCAGCCGCTTATATCTGCGCAGAGAGACGATGTGCTGTACGAAACAGGCATGAACACATAGACGCAGGAAGAAAGCGTCACGCTGTAGGAGCCTGTGATCAAGCCGCTGAAAACATAAAAACCGCCGGCATTCGTCACATAATCCGCCGAAGCAAGGCCGCTTAAAGAAACCGCAATCCCCTGAATACCAGCATTGTCAATATCTCTCAAATATCCCGAAATACTGTACACTTTTTCTGTTACAACTATTATATTCAGTCCGGCTGAACTGTCCCACTCCTGCGCATCGTTTAAGGAATAAACCGTGTATGTGTAGTTGACAGAGGGAGCAAGGCCTACATCTTCAAAACTCGCGTTCACCGATGCCGCCGTAACCGGCTCCCATACAACCCCCAGACCGCCGCCGGATCTTTCTATGCGGTATTGGGCTCCGGAAACAGCAGTCCAGTAAATTGTGGCCGTGTTTGTAGAAACAAGCGGCGGGGTGGCCGAAGCCACGGGCGGCGTCTGATAGGTATAAACAGACGAAAGAGCGCAAGCGGAAGACGAGGCAAAACCGTTATACGAACTCCATGCTTCAACATAAATATTATGGATTGTGTTGGGGGAAAGCCCCGTCTGCGTCCAGAAAGTTGTATCCGCATCCAGCGAAGTCAGGGGATTGCCGCCCGTTGACGAAATTATCCTGTATCCGTCTTCATAAACAGCGTCCGTCCAGTTCCAATAAATGGACGAAGTGGACATCGGAGAACCGGAAACAGCGGAAGGAGGCAGCGGCGTTGTCTTATCCGTTTTCACTGGGCCCGTCGCAACCACAAGAGACGCTATGCCGTCATTGTTATAAGCCCACAGCCTGAACCAGTAAGTCGTGTTCAGCTGGAGATTCGCGGCAACTGTTGTGTTCAAAACAAAATTATCCGTGATTGAAACAAATGTCGTTATGTTCAAACTAAAATTATCCGTCGAGATGGATAGGGCGTATCTTGTGACAGGCGAATTCCCCGCAGCGCTCCACGCGAGCGTAATGGTAAAACTTCCCTGGTCAACGGTGGTAAAAACAGGCGCCGCGGCAAATGTCCACACACCCGCAAGAGAAGAACTGCTTGAGCCGGCTCCGTTATAAGCTTCGGCATATCTGTAATAGGAGGTGTTGGGTGCAAGAGCAGTTTCTGCCCAATATGTAGCGCCCGATCCAAGCGTTTGTAGAATACCGTTAGTAGAACTCCTGACCCTAAAACCCGTTTCGTTTAAGGATGTATCCGCCCAGCCCCATTGAATAGAGGCTTCGGACAAAACAACTCCGGTAAAACCGGTGGGGGCCGACGGCGGCACTATCCGGGTAAAACCCGTCGTTCTATTTGAAAGCCCCGCCCAGTTGCCCGCCTCATCCGAAGTCTTTATGTAAAAATAATAGCTCGTCTGATTCAAAAGTCCTGTTACAGCCTGAGCGCTCGAGGCCCCATGGGCGACAGCCGTTGAGATATACCAATTGTATTGCATCGTATCCCACGCCTGCGCCGCGTCCGACGAATACTTTATCAGAAATTGGCTTCCCGTTAGTAAATCTCCCGTTGTGCCGTCATCGCCCGGCGTCGTCCACGACAAATCAATCTCTCCCGAAGACGCGCCCGTCGCAGCGGCCAAATCATTTACCGCCGCCGGAGCCGATGACGAGGCAAAATTAAAACTCAAACTGTTTACAGCGGAAGTTGTGCCCGTCCACACACTCCAATTAAAATTATCATATGCCCTGAGCGCGAAAAAGTATGTTGTCCCTTCGCCCAGCCCCGTAAGGGCGTAACTCTCGTCCGAAAGCGAAACTTTCGGCGTCCAGCTCTGCGGATAAACGCTCGTCCATGACTCTTCGTAATCCCCGGCGCTTATGTATTTCGTCGCGTACCTTAATTCATAAGATGAAGCCGTTCCTGTTGTTCCGTCATCCCCCGGTGCTGTCCATTTAAGCGTTATCTGTCCGCCCAGCCCAGTCGCACCTGACAGAGCCGTGAGATTGGAAATTGCCGAGGGCGCGATTAAATCATAAACAACCTGCGCCCATGAACTGGTAAGATTTGAAAGGCCGGACCAGTTCGGTTTTTCATCTGCTGTTTCAATATAAAAATAATACGTATCACCTTCAGCTAAACCGGTTATAAGAAAAATGCTCCGGACACCCGCGGCAGTATCTGTTGATATATACCAACTGTAATCCATGGTTGCCCAGACGTCAACGGGATCCGATGAGTATTTTATAAGGTATTGTCCGCCGTCAATGGCGTTCATATTACCGTCATCGCCGGGTGATGTCCAGTTCAATGAAACCGTTCCGCCTGCGCTCCGGGCGACGAATCAAGATCGGTGACAGCGTCAGGCGCGATGCCGTCAACCGAATAAGCCGTCGTCTTATTTGAAAGCGGAGACCATATACCCGATTCATCCGCGGTCTTAATGTAAAAATAATATGAGGTTTCTTCCATCAGCCCTGTCACAATGTGAGCCGAAAATGTTCCGCGAGCAACCGCCGTTGAAACATACCAGTTATAATCCATTATGTCCCATGCCTGCGACGGCACAGACGAATATTTTATCAGAAATTTACTACCCTCCGTTAAATCTCCCGTCGTGCCGTCATCG
>VMTI01000004.1 GCA_013791675.1 bacterium
CCAGATACTCAAAAGTCGGAGCTACAGTTTTAGATCCTATGCTGGGGGGAGGGACAACCGGAATAGAGTGCCGATTACTGGGAAGAAACTTTATTGGAAGAGATATTAATCCCGGCAATATAAAACTTGCCAGAAAAATGATGCATTTCAAAGCGCCGGATAATACACCGAAGTCGTCTTATAGTTTAAGAGTGGGCGATGTTCGGAGTTTAACGGGGATTGCTAATAAATCAATAGATTTAATTGTAACGCATCCGCCGTATTTAAATATCATTCAATATTCGGATGGAAAAATTGCAGGGGATCTATCCAATATCGGCAATGTTGAAAAATTTTGTGACGAAATTGAAAAAGGCGCAATGAAAATGTACGAGGTGCTAAAAGAAAATTCCTATTGCGCGATATTAATGGGTGATACAAGGAAGCGTTGCCATCAAATACCATTAGCGTATTACGTGATGCAAAGATTTCTAAAGGCGGGATTTATTCTCAGGGAAGATATTATTAAAGCTCAGCATAATTGCAAGTCGAGTCCGTACTGGGCAAAGCAAACTGACAAGTATAATATTTTGCTGATTATGCACGAGCATTTATTTGTATTTAGAAAACCAAAAGCCAGTGATAATTTGACGGATTATAAATGGAGTATGAAATTATGAAAAAAGATGGCACGGGTTTTATAAGTTTCTTAAAGAATAATGGGAACGCTTGGAAAAAATAATATCAAAAATTATTATCTATAGCTACCATTGAGGTAGACAGTTAATCGCTTTTTTTTCTGCAACTTTATATACTCAATTCAATGAACAATGAAGTATTAATTGAAGTAAATAATCTGGTCAAAAGGTTTGACAACCTTGTTGCCGTGGACGGCATTTCTTTTAATGTGCGACGCGGCGAATGTCTGGGCATACTCGGCCCCAACGGCGCAGGCAAAACCACAACGGTAAGGATTCTTCAATGTATTTCTCCGGCGACGAGCGGCACTGTTTCGGTTTTCGGAATGAAAGCAGGGCTTGACGAACGCCGAATACGGGCGCTGTTGGGCGTGGTGCCGCAGGAGAATGATCTGGACCCCGACCTGACGGTTCATGAGAACCTTGAACTTTTTGCCGCCCTATTTGATATACCGAAAATAACAGCGAAGGCGAGGGTAGCGGAATATCTTGAGTTTGTCGAGCTTAGTGACAGGGCATCTGACAAGATTAATCAGCTTTCGGGCGGTATGAAACGCCGGTTATTGATTGCGCGGGCTTTGTTGAACGAACCCAAAGTCATGGTTCTCGACGAGCCTACGACCGGACTGGATCCTCAGGCGCGCCACCTGATTTGGCAGAGATTACGGGCGCTAAAAAATAAAGGCGTTACCATGGTGCTGAATACGCAGTATATGGACGAGGCCCAGCAGTTATGTGACCGGCTTATTATTATGGATAACGGACGCATCCTGAAGGAAGGGAATCCCAAAGAACTGGTTAAGAACGAAGTGGGATATGAAGTCGTGGAAATCAGGGACTATAAGGGAGAAGAAAATATCCTTGAAAAGCTTAAAGGGCTTGAGTTTAATTCCGAGACTGTCGGCGACACACTGTATCTTTACTGCCGTGAAAGTAAAGATATCCTGAAGCAGCTGGCCGGTTATGAGACAATTTCTGTACTGCGCCGTCCTGCGACACTGGAAGATGTTTTTTTGAAGCTCACAGGGAGAGGGCTGGGTAAATGAACAATCCCCTGAGAGCATTGAGTTACCGCACTTACTACGTTTGGAAGCGGAACCTGGTTTCATACAGCCGCTTTGCGCTGCCCGGATTCATTGCCAGTCTGGGCGAGCCTCTGTTATATCTGGTGGCTATGGGGATCGGAATCGGCTCTTACATGGGTCTGATAAACGGCATGCCTTATCTGAATTTTATGGCTCCGGGACTTCTGGTCTCTACTTCAATGTTTTCATCCACATACGAATGTACCTTCGGCGCTTATGTGCGTATGACCGTCGAAAAAGTTTATAGCGCTCTTATCGTAACGCCGCTGACCGTTGAAGAAGTGATAGCAGGGGAAATATTATGGGGCATAACGCGCGCTATGTTCAGCGGTTGTATTATGCTCATAGTCCTTATTCTATTCGGTATCGCTCATCCCGCGAGCTTTCTGCTCATGCCGTTCCTTTGGTTTTCGGTAGGATTATTTTTTTCATCGCTGGCTATTATTGTAACGTCTTTCGCCCCGCACTTTGATTTCTTCACTTATTATCTGGAATTATTTATAACGCCGATGTTCTTTTTCTCGGGTATTTTTTTTCCTCTGGACAGAATGCCGGCGGTGGTCAAAGTAATTTCGCATTTTCTTCCGCTGACGTATGCCGTGGAAATTTCCCGCGCGTTCATCCATGGGCCAATCGGCTGGAACCTATTATTGAATTTCGCGGTGCTGCTTATATCCGGGTTTGGCCTGTTCGTTTTAGCGCTTTACAGAATGAAAAAAAGACTCATTAAATAAAAAGCGGACGTAAATCATTAGAAGGACTAAAGGTTATTGACAAGTGTTAAGATTGACAAGGTGCTTAACCATTGTTAAGCTATTGACAACAAGTTAACACAAGTTAACTAAAAGGAGAATAATTATGACCAATAAAAAACTTTTGTCCACTACCCAGGTGGCTGCGCTGTTAGGCATAAGCCGTGTAGCGGTTTTTAATAAAATCAAAAAAGGCGAAATAAAAGCAATAAAAGTAGGCCGCAATTACGTAATTGAGACCGATGATGTTATAGGTGAGAATTTAAACGATGAAGAAAAACGGAATATAGGCGCGGCAGTGGACAGAACCGTGGCGGAGTATGGAGAAGTGTTGAGAAAATTGGGAAGAAGCGATGACAAGTATTAAAAGAATAACGCTTAAGGAAGTTGAATTCATAGCGCACAAACTGGCAAAAGAAAAACTTAAATATGATGAGCCGATACCGGAATTCAATTCCAGATACCCCAATGTTTTGGAAAGCTGTTTATTGGTGCCGTTTCAAACGTTTTCAAAGAAGTTATTGTATAAGGGATTGATTGCGAAAGCTGCTATGCTTTTTTATCTGATGATCAAAAAGCGTCCATTTCAAAACTGGAATAAAAGGATAGCAATGACAGTTCTTTTGGTGTTCCTGCATAAAAACGGCAAGTGGTTAAAAGTTGACATTAATTCGTTTTATGATTTTACAATGCACATAGCCGCCAGTCCTGCCGTCGATAAGGAACAATATATAGCGATAATAAACAATTTCATCAACAGAAGTTTAACAGATTTTTCAATATAATTTGAATCAGCCAAAAGAGCGGTTGCGCACCCGCTAAACACTTGACAAGTATATCACAATGTGATAAAATACAGCAAAGAAATAAACAAGGAGGTGGATGAAATGAGAAAAGGTGGCAATGCAAACATGAAAAGAAATTATTTGTCGGTGTACTTTCCGCTGATAGACGGGGCAGGG
>VMTI01000168.1 GCA_013791675.1 bacterium
ATAAAACTCCGTGGCAACTCGCTAAAGAAAAACGCCCTGACCTGCCTATCAACATTGCTATGATCCCACCTGTCGACCTTTGTTCCTTACTTAAGAAAAAAATTGCTTTTTCAAATAAAAGGGGTTATGATGTGTCTTCCTTTCCCTCCCCTGAGCAAAATTTCTGGGAAAATTTCAAACCCGCGCGTTTAACGCGCCGAATAGACTTGATTTTTTTATATTTGCTATCATCTCATTATGAAAAAAATATTTTTTATTTCTGTTATGACTTTATTGTTTCTGCCGCGCGTGATTGCGGCCGCAGTTGAAAGCGCGCCGCGGCATGGCGGAGCCGCCTCAAAAAGCCGCATGGACGCGGGGCGTCTTGAGAAGCTCGCGGACAGAATAAAAAGCGTAAAGAAAAGCGCGCCGAGGTCGGCGATGCCGGGAAAAAACATTGAAGTGACGGAAGAAGAACTCACAAAATATATCATGGAAAGAGCTGCCCGAAAAAACGGACGCGCGTCTCTGTATAGCCTGAAAATAAATTTTCTTCAAAACAATATCTTTGATATAACCGCGGCCATAGATTTTGATTTATCAGGATTTTTTGAAACTGAAAAGCGCTTGTTAATAGCAAAAATCCTGGGGAAATCAAAAGGCATAAAAAATACCATTTATCTGAAAGTGCAAGTCGCGAGCGCGAAGGGCAAAGGAATACTCATTGTAAACACGATAAAAATAAACGGCATAAAACTCCCCGACGGACTGGTGCGGGAATCTCTCATTAAAATAGGCAAAAAGCAAAACCCGCCCGTTGACCCGGGAATGCTGACGCGCCTGCCCTATGGAATACAGAAAATAGAAATACTCCCCGGGAAAATTCGGCTGAGAATGTAATAAAAACGTATTCTTTCTGAAAAAATCGGCAGGGAGTTTTCATTTATTTTTTTATTTTGATACAAGCCCCCCCCCTATGGAGGTTATAATATGAAAATACTTATCATCAGCTGCAGGATTTATTCCGCCGAAGACAAACTCATAGACATGCCGTCCGAGAAAGTGCTGGGGACGAGGAAAAATAGAGAAAATCGGGCCTGTCACCGCCGAGCAGCTTCTTCTTAACGCCGTCAGACGCGATTATTAGCGTGTTGCTTCAAGAAAAGCTTTCACCCCGTCGGGATAAACCGAACCGGATTCTACAAAACAGTTTCTATGAGAACCGGAAAGCTCTATAAATTTTTTAGGCTCCCCCGCCGCGGCGAAAAGTTTCTGCCCGTGGATAAACGGCACAACATTATCGTCTTTGCTGTGCGTAATCAGCACGGGAGCTTTCACCTGCAAAAGATAATCTATTGTCCTGTATTTGTATCTCAAAAAACTCTTCACCGGAATAAGGGGATGAGTTTTGCTGGCGATGTCCTCAATTGATGTAAAAGCCGTTTCAAGAAAAAGAGCCCGCGGCGTATGTTCTTTAGCCAGCCACGCGGCAATGGCTCCGCCGAGGGATCTTCCCAGAATTATTATGCGCCGCGGCGGAATTTTTTTCTCCTTCGTAAGATAATTCCACGCGGCCTCGGCGTCAAAATATGTCCCTGTTTCGCTCTGATCGCCGACGGACCTGCCATATCCTCTGTAATCAAATATAAAAACGCCAAGCCCGATGTCAGCAAGCATTTTAACATCTTCAATAAAGTATGAAATATTATCCGCGTTGCCGTGACAGAAAAGCACAGTTTCACCGTTTATATCTTGGGGGGGGATAAACCAGCCGTTGAGCCTGACGCCGTCGGAAGAATTAAAATATACATCCTCGTATTCCATGCCCTTGAGTCCGGGCGTTGTTATAATTTCTTTAACCGGATAATAAATATATTTTTTTTGAAATAAAGCCAGCATAAGCATAAAAGCAAAATAACCAACCAGAAATAAACCTATTATGTATTTCAGGAATTTAACGGTTTTAGATAAGGTCATCAAATAATTTCCTGTTCACAAAAGGTATGAGAGCGGAGATAATTCCGCTTTCATAAAGTTTTTTTCTGTCTATCCTGCCTTTTGTGAAAAAACCCACCGCTCCGTGTTTCTGTTTTGTGTTATGTCCGTTTTGTATTTTATCCATCACATCGCCGAGTTCCGTTCCCGCGAGCAATTCCCTGACGATACTCCCCGGAAGCTCAAACATGGAGGATGTTCCGAATCCTTTTCTGCCGGAAAGGTCCATAATGCACACCCCCCCGAAAGAAAACCATATGCCGTGAAGATTTATTATGCCGCCTTCAATGCCCGCGAAAAAATCGGCTCCAAGCTTTTCAGCTTTATTTTTTTGTAAAAGAGCGTCAGCCCTGTTTTCCGCGCCTATGAAAGTGTCGGCTCCCACGGGCTGAATACCCACGCCGCTGGCGACAGATACGGGCGTCACTTTCACTTTCTCATAATAGAGCGAGAACGCCTCTCTCACAGCGTCTATCTTAACGGGATTTTGCGAGCCCGCGAGAACAGACACTTTTGTTTTTTTTGAAAATGTTTCAGATTGCATCAGCCTGTGCATATTCCCCGTTTTTTCGGCAGAATAAGCGAGCTCACTGCGCCGGCGCCGAGGATTTTCACTATTCCGCCGGGAATAAAAGGCACAACGCCTTTCACGAGAGTCTCTGAAAAACCGTAATTCATAAGAGCGGAAAGATAAACCGCTCCGCAAATATATATAACCGCGATTGAAATCGCCATTATCACAAACTGCGGCAGGAGTTTACGATTGGCTACGGATATGTCGGAAAGATATCCCGAAATAATAGGAGCGATAATAAAACCTATCAGATATCCTCCCGTCGGCCCGAAAAGATAAGCCGCGGAGCCCGAAGCCCCGCCCGCAAACCACGGCACCCCCGCTATGCCCGCGCCCACGTACATAAGCTGGCTGAAAGCGCCGAACATTGGCCCGCAGACGATGCCGCTTAAAAGCACGCCCATTGTCTGGCCCGTTATCGGAACAGGCGTAAAAGGAAGCTGTATCCTTATAAGAGCGAGAACGCCCGTAACACTTGCCATGGCCGCCGCGAGAGCGAGGCGTTTCGCGAAAGCGCTCCCCCTGCTCCAGACATAAAAATTATACCTGGCGTCCTCAAAATATCCGTAAACAATTTCTGCTTTCATATCCTTTATTCCTCCTTTTTACCTACATCCACCGCCGTTTCCTGAAATAAAAAACCATCGCGCAGGCGATGGAAATCATCACGCCCCACACGGCAAAATAAGCCCATTTCCAGCCGAGCTCAGGCATATAATTAAAATTCATTCCGTAAATGCCCACGATAAATGTCAGCGGTATGAATATGGTCGCTATAACAGTCAGCACTTTCATTACCTCGTTCATCCTGTTGCTCATGCTTGACATATACATATCAACCATGCCGGATAGCAAATCGCGAAACGACTCCACTGAATCCATAACCTGTATCGTATGGCCGTAAACATCTCTTAGGTAGAGGACTGTAGTTTTATGAATCAATTTTGATTCGCCTCTTGCCATCGTACTTATCACTTCTCGGAGCGGCCACACCGCCTTTCTGAGAAATATCATCTCTCTTTTCAGGTTATGCAGCGACTGAAATATTTCCGGCGTAGGCTCTCTGATAAGCATGTCTTCAATATTTTCTATTATCTCTCCGTATTTTTCCGGTATTATGAAATAGTTATCCACGATTGCGTCAATTAAAGCGTACGCGAGATAATCGGCTCCGCCTTCCCGTATCCTGCCCTTGCCTTTGCTTATCCTGTCTCTTATCGGGCCAAACACGTCTCCGGGACGTTCCTGAAAAGATATAACGATATTTTTGCCTGTTATCAAACTGACTTGTTCGGAGTCAACCGACTCGGTTTCCTCATTATACTTGAGCATCCTCAGAACAATAAATAAATAATCTTCGTATTCATCTATTTTGGGCCGCTGGGCGGTATTGAGGACGTCTTCCAGTATGAGAGGATGTATGCCGAAATGCTCTCCCAGTTTTTCTATCATTTCAATGTCATTGAGCCCGTCAATGTTTATCCAGCTTACGGTTTTGCTGTCTTTGGCTTGAAAGCAGTCTTCTATTCTTTTTATTTCTTTTTCCGTGTAGCCCTGCTTATTATAGTCTATCAAAGTTATTTTTACAGGGCCGACGGGCCCGGAGGACTCCGGGCAAACAAGAGTTCCCGGGGGCAGTCCGGCGTTATGTCCCTTTGTTCTGAATGATTCAAACATTTTCCACTTCCCTCATTTTGGGTTTGTCATTGTAATTCTTTTATGTACTTTTGAAAAAAAAATGTATTGGGAACACAGATATATGCCTGATCGCTATCCAGCAGCACCGTATAAAATGCATTAATAGCAATCACTTGGCCTGTTATATTATCGGGGCTTATTTCAATATAATCATTTATTTTAAAAGGCGACGTAAAATATAACAGTATGCCCGCTAAAATATTTCCCAAAAGGCTCCATACGGCAAAAAAAGCGATAGCCATCATTGCAATAACGCCGCTTAAAGTCAGCCATATATGTTTAAGATTAATGCCCCATATCAAGACAAGGATTGCGCATATGGAAATAAAAGAAATAAACGATATGATTCTTATGATCAACAAATACCGGCTTTCGTCAAGATTAAGTCTTTTCTGAGTTTTTTTGGCTTTGAATTTTGCAATTCTGGAAACCGATAAAACTACCAATCCGGCAAAAACCGAGATAATTATATTTAACACATCCGGATTTCGCCTTAAATACTCTATAAACATATGCGGCCCCCTTTATATTCGCAACCAATTATATAAAATATGCCAACGTATGCAAAGCTTGTAAGCTGTTGTTCCCTGTACTTAATTTCTATTGTTATTTTGAGCCGGCCCCGAAGAACTTAAGTATTTTTGAAAAAAAACCGTTCTTTTTTTCTGATTCCGAATAAAACAATTCAAGGCTTCGCTGGGATGTGCGGCGGGCCATTATTTCCCGCATTTTGTTTTCCAACTGAATATTTCCGCGCATAAGCGCATTAAAATCATTTTTTGAAAGTATGAATAAATCAACTTTAGTATCGGCAATCGCCGTGGCATTCCTCGGCTCTCCTGAAATGAGCGCGCTTTCTCCAAAATAGCCGCCGGGATTAAGTTTGGCAATGCGCTTTTTTTCACCGCCTTCTTTCGATGCCCATATAGAAACTGTCCCGTCGTAAACAATATAAAAATATTCCCCTTTATCCCCCTGGTTAAAAATAGCAGTTTTCTTATGAAAATGTTTTTTTAAAGTGCAGGATGTTAATTTGTCAAATTGACCGATAGTAAGAACTGATAAAAAGTCAATTTTCCTGAATACGTCAGAAAGCCATTTTTGTTCTTCCGTATTTAGAAATATAGACATACTGTCCCCCCTAAGGATTTAAATGCGCGGCTATTAACAGCGTTTACTCAACAGAGAACTTCAATTTTGGAAAATAAAATATTCTTTTGTCAATGCGCGCGATGAACGGCAATAGACGGTAAACGGCGCGCGTACGCACTTCCATTGAAGCAATTCTACATCTTGATTTACCGCCGGCACTTTGATAGGATGACTAAGAATTTTTGCGAAGCGGGAAAATCGCGCTCTCACTATTGCGGCTTACCGATAATGTAAAATTTCAAAAGAGGTAAAAAGATGAAAAATTTGGTCGTCGGCTTTTTGTTGGTATCTCTGCTAACGGTATCCGCTTTTTGCAAAGAAAAAAAGATTTCCCCTGAAAGTGAAAGCGCTGATGAAATTTCTTATCAAAGATTATTCACAATAACGCGCAGCCTGAACGCGAATCAGGTTGTTTACGAAGCAGCTCTGGATAAAGACGGCTTCTCCATAAAAAACCCCATAAAAGTGTACTGGATTATGTATGGGAAAAAAGGCACAACAACAGAGCCGTTAAACACAATTGAAAAAAAAATAGGTTATGGTATAGCAATAACGACGGTGACGGCAAACGAAGTCGTTTTTAATGTAAAATCTCTTCCTGAAAATCCAATCAAAGCCGCACTTATAAGAGATAAAGAAGAAATAAAGGTGCGGGCTCTTATGGATATTAACGGGGAAGAATCCGTCGTCAGTCAAATATATATTGAATCAAAATCCGCGTTCCCTTTGCCCAAGGTGGTATATATAGACATTACTGGCGTTTCCCTGAAGACAAACAAAGAACAGACAGAAAGAATTATCCCGAAGAAATAGACGCTATTGGCGGCATTAGGGACGGTTCCTAATATACCGCGTCAAATTTTACTAAGCGTTAAAAGCCAGCGGTTTTCCGCGTCATTTATTAAATTTCCGGAGGAGGAAAGAATCAACTCCTTCTGTGTAATGCCTTCCGGAGACAATAAAACCGTCGTTGTGGCTGCCGGAGATTTCCAGAAACTCCCCATATTCTTCCGCGATTTCAAACAGCTGTCTGCTGTGGCGGAAGGGCATCATTTCATCGTCCCTGCTGTGAATAATCAAAATGGGACACTTCACTCCGCGAATATATTCTTTTGTGTTATACTCAAACCTCGCAAGCAATTTCACGGGAAGATACGGATACAATTCGGCGCCAATATCCTTTATAGATGTGAAAGCGGACTCCATAATAAGGGTTCCCGGGGTGTTTCCCCGTGCTGTGTGACATGCAATAGCTGCGCCGAGAGACCTGCCGAAAACAATTATATCCTCCGCAGGAATTTTTCTGTCATTAAGAAGGTACTTCCACGCCGCCGCCGCGTCAAGATAAGTTCCCTTCTCGCTAACTCTGCCTTCGCTTCTGCCGTAGTTACGGTAATCAAACAGAAAGACGTTCAGTCCTAATTCGTTAAATATAGCGAGAGATTCCAGCCGGCCCGATATATTGCCCGCGTTTCCATGGCAGAAAAGAAGAGTGCCTCTCACCTTCTGTGCCGGAACGAACCAGCCGTGAAGAATCAAACCGTCCGCGGATTTAAAAAAAACATCCTCATAGTCAAGACCTATATCTGCGGGGCCGGCGGTCATATCGCGCGACGGAAAGTAAATCAGGCGTGTTTGAAACAAACCGAAATACAGGAGAACCGCAGCATAAAAAACAGCGCTGCCCGTAATGAGCACTTTAAATATTTCCCATAACTTGCCTCCGGTGATAATCAATTCTCCTCCCAAATTTTGTCGGAAAACGTCTTTCTCGTCTTTCTTTTCGGCGGATAAAAGATAAAAATCAGCAAAGTGAGGGCGGTCAGAACTCCGGTGGAAATTATTATAACCGCGGGACTTACATCGGGATAAATTATTTTTTCCAGATAATGAATTATAAAAGAGCCCTCGTAAGCGAAGGAATCGCGCGCTTTAAAATGTAGATAATTTTCAAACAGGGTAAGCGGACAATATTTTCCCAGCGCCTCGAGAGAAAACACGGTTATGATTCCAATGAGATGCAGGATTCTTATGCAAAAATAATCCAGCAGTTTCTTCTTAAAAAACACAGCGTAAAAATTGAAGAGAAAACCTGATATCATAAAAACGATAAAAAGAAAATGAACAATCACGGTTAACGATGCAAACAGTTTATAGTCCACCTATTTTCCCATTTCCTTTTCCTATTTTTCTTTTTCTAAAGCTTCAAAATTTGTAGGCGTCGAGATTGTCTTTGAAACGCTCAATCAGCTTAATAATTTCTTCAGGCGCTTTCATATAGCTTGATTATAAAATATTCCGTTCAATTGACAAAGCCCGCGAGTTCAAAGATTTCACACTTTGCCTTTTCTCCGCGGTCTTGTCCTCTCAATGAATATCTATTAGGAACCGTCCCCAATACCATCGTATCCGGAGAGCCCGAGCTCATCGCGCATTGTTTTCATTTCGGAAAGTGTTTTTTCCGTGACGGGAATGCCATTCTCTCTGCGTTCCAGCCAGGATAGATGCTCTTTCTCTCCGGCTGTGTAAATTCTGTCGTGCCCGGGAGCTTTTTTAGAAGAGCGCAGCGCCCGGAGTATTTCCCCCGATGTTTTTCTAAATACGGACGGCTCAACAAAAGATGATATGTTTATCGCTATGAAAAAATGGCCGAGATGAAACGGTACCTTTTTGCCGTCTTTAATTCCCAAAAGCGCTTTGAGAAATGGCCCGCTTTGAAGAGCAGATGAAAGAATCTCAACAGCAGTGCAATAGCCGTAGCCCTTGTATCCCGCCGTTTCCTCACCTATCCCCCCGAGAGGCGTTAGCGCGGCCTGTCCGCTTACCAGGTCATCAAGCACTGAGCCGGCATCGGTTTTCGCGGCGCCGTCGCCGCCTATGACCCAGCCTTCGGGAAGTTTTTTGTTAAGGCGATTATATGTTTCCACTTTTCCTCTCTGAGCCATGGAAGTGGCGCAGTCAATGACAAAAGGGAATTCCTCGTCTGTCGGAAGGCCTATCGTCAGAGGATTTGTGCCGAGCATATTTTCAACACCGAAAGTCGGAGCGACCGAAGGCCGGGCGTTGGTCCCTGTTATTCCTATCATATCCGCTTCCGCCGCCTGCATAACAAAATATCCTGCTATGCCGTAATGGGTGGAATTTTTAACGGCCACCATCGCCGTGCCGTATTCTTTCGCCTTTTTAATAGCCATGTCCATCGCTTTTTTTGATATAGCGTGCCCCATGCCGTCTTTGCCGTCGAGAAGAGCCGTTGTCGGGCTTTCTTTCAGTATCTCAAAATCACCGGTTGTTTTCTGCATCCCCGATTTTATCCTGTCATAATAAATGTTTTTGAGGCGAGCTATTCCGTGAGAATCTATTCCCCTTTTATCCGCCGCTATGAGCACATCAGCGCAGACCCCGGCGTCGGCAACGTTTACGCCCAGCGCCGTAAAAACATCTCTCATGAATTTTTCGAGCACATCCGCGGCTATCATTGTCATTTTGTTTTTCATTTTTTTATCCGTATATTTATTTTTTCTATCAGATTAAACAACCTGTCCGTTACGCTTATAAAAAGTATTGTGCTCTCGGCTAAGCCTTTTTTCATCCAGCCCGGTTCTGGCTGTTTCTGTAAAAACCTTCCATCACGGCAACCGGGTCGCGAAAACAGCAAAGCATTATCATCGCCGCAATTATAAAAGGTTTATAGCGGGCCTCTCTGTATGTTTCAATCCGGTATTTTTCAAAAACGCCTTTTGTCACCTCTCCGGCTTCGCAGTTGAGACCCTGCACATCGGCCGGCAGACAATGAAGATAAAGAGCTTCGCCGTTTTTGGTCGTGGACATAATTTTTTCGTCACAAAGCCAGTCTTTGTGTTTGCCGTTCTCGGCGAGACATTTTTTTTCGAGAGCATCAAGCCCTCTCATATCGTTTTTCTCAAGCAGTTGGGTTCTTTCTTTCATCACGCTGAATGACGCCCAGCTCTTGGGATACACAATATCCGCGCCCTTGAAAGCGTCTTTCATGTCGTGCGACACTTTAAAAGACCCGCCGGACTCCTTGGACTGTTTCTTTGATAGCTGAACGATATCATCCATCAGTTCATAGCCCTTCGGGTGCGCCAGCGTCACATCCATACCGAATCTGCTCATAAGGGCTATTATTCCCTGCGGCACCGAGAGCGGTTTTCCGTAACTGGGCGAATAAGCCCAGCTCATAACAATTTTTTTGCCCTTTAGATTTTTGAGGCCGCCGAAATAATTCTGGAGATGCAGAAGATCCGACATTGTCTGGGTGGGATGGTCAATATCGCTCTGAAGATTTATAACAGCCGGCCGCATATTAAGCACGCGTTCCTGAAAACCCTCGTCGAGCGCCGCTGCCACTTCTTTCATAAAAGTATGCCCGCGTCCTATGTACATATCGTCGCGAATGCCTATGACCTCGCTTAAAAAAGAAATCATATTGGCCGTCTCACGGACGGTTTCACCGTGAGCAATCTGCGTTTTTTGTTCATCCACATCCTCAACACCTAGGCCCAGCATATTGCAGGCTGATGAAAAAGCAAAACGCGTTCTTGTGGATTTATCGCGGAACTGGGAAATCGCCAACCCCGTCTGGAAAGCACGCATCGCGACATTGTCCCTGTAAAGGAGCTGCATTATCTGCGCCATGCTCAGTGTCGCGATTAATTCAGCGTGAGTTTTTTCCCATGTCAGCAGAAAATCTCTTCTGTACATATCAAATTCCAGCCTGTTCAAATAGTTTAACTCTGAACGCACCTTAAAAATGGGTTCTTTCTCTCTCATTTTTTATTCCTCCCTTTGGAATTACAGTATGTCTTCGGAAAAAGCGCATACCATGCCGCTGCCTTAACAAGATGCTCTACCGGCACCTGGTCATTCACCGAATGCGCGTATTTTTCATTCCCCGGCCCGAAGCCGAGCGTCGGTATTTTGAACATTCCCATCGTGGCGACGCCGTTGGTTGAGAATATCCACCTGCTAACTTTTGCTTTTTTGCCCAGTGCCCCTAGATATGTTTTTTCGGCGGCTTCAAGAAGCTTATGATTTCTGGGAAGAATCCACGTCGGAAAATAAGTGTCCGTCGGATATTTGAGCCCTTTCCAGCTCGGTTTGTCATATTTGAGTAGTTCCACATCAGCTTTCACCCCGGCTTTTTTGACGGCTTCCCTCACCTCTCTGAGCGCGAGCTCTTTGGTTTCTCCCGTCGTTAAACGGCGGTCAAGCTGGATGTAGCATTCGTCCGGCACAGCGCACATGGACGGTGTTTTGCAGTCAACATAACTGACGA
>VMTI01000261.1 GCA_013791675.1 bacterium
AGTTTCTCAGAGCCAACTCTTTTGTTAAAACGCTGATTATGAAGGTTGAAGGCGATGAGAGAAAATGCGAGATAATTCTTTCCAGAAGTCACCCCAATTTTTTAAAAGAGCTTTTTGCTGAAGAAGTGCCGGAAATTAAAGAAGGCATAGTTGAGATACTGAAAGTTGTGAGGTTCCCGGGAGTCAGAAGCAAAGCTCTGGTAAAATCATTAAAAGAGCATGTTGATCCTGTCGGGACATGCGTGGGCGTGCGCGGCTCAAGAATTAAAATGATTATAAGCGAACTCGGCGGAGAGAGAATAGATATTGTGGACGCTTCAAAGAATCCTGCTGCCATTGTGGCGGCCGCGCTTAGTCCCGCCAGAGTGGAAGCCTCGGCGGTGAAAGTAAATAAAGCGAAAGGGGAAGCTGTTGTAAAAATTGATCCGGCCCAGCGCGGACAGGCGCTCGGCGCCGGGGGTTTTAATATTAAGCTTGTGTCTGAATTGACCGGTTTGGAAATAGACCTGGTGGATGCTCCTGTGGCTGGCGCGCCGGATGAAAACTTAGATGGGAAAAAAGAAACCGGTGAAGACGCCGCGCCTGAGAGGGCTTCTTCGGACGCTCTTGCCGCGAAACCTGCTGTAGATGATAAGGAGAATGAATAATGGCGGTAAAATGTGAATGCAGAATTTCGGAGCTCGCGAAAGAGATGGGTGTCCCGAGCAAAGAATTGATAAAAATACTTGGCAAGGAAGGTCAGACGGCTTCGTCAGGCCTGATGAAGGGCGAAGTTGAAAAATTGAAAAAAGCTTTTGCCGGAGCGAAAAAAACGAAAGCGCCTGCCGCGGTAAAGAAATCTCCGTCGGACAAATCCGCGAAAAGTAAGCCGGCTAAGCCGGATGTGAAAAAAGCTGTCCCGAAAAAAACTGTTTCAAAAAAGAAACAAGAAATAAAGAAAGACGAAGTTAAACCCATGAAAACCGAAAAGCCCGTTAAAAATGCGCCTTTAAAAGTCCCAGGTGCCGGCACAGAAGCCGTTCCGAAAAAAACGCGGAAACTGGAAAAACAATCAGAATACGAAACTTTTGTGCATTTATTTTCCAAAGAAATGGGATGCGACAGCAAGACATTTATAGAAAAGATAAAGGCTCTCGGCATCACGGGTAAAAAAGCCAATTCCGGCCTCACTCAGGAAGAGGTAAAAAAGATAAAAGCGGCATTTCTCGGGCCGTGTACGCCTTCGCCGAAACAAGAGGGCATTCCAGACGCCGTGATTAAAGAAATTCCTGCCGCAAAAGCCCCGCGCCAGCAAGAGCCGGCTCGGGCGCCGGCGCCTCCTCGCAAAACTATAAAAATAGATATAACCACAACTGTCGGTTCTTTGGCTGGAAAGCTCAATATGTCGACGGTGGCGCTTATAAAAAAACTGCTAAAGCAGGGGATGTTCACCACTATTAATCAGCGCCTGGACCCAGAAACGGCTTCTTTAATTGTTCAGGAAGAAGGCTTTGAGCCGGTAATTGTGGATATTTACAAGGACGAAATAAAGAAATCGGATGACAGGGATATGAGCAGGGCTGTTCCGCGAGCGCCTGTTATAACCGTAATGGGGCATGTTGACCACGGTAAAACTTCTCTTTTGGATTACATAAGAAAATCGCATGTGGCACAGAAAGAATTCGGGAGTATAACCCAGCATATGGGAGCTTATCAGATAAAGCACGGTGATTATAACATGACTTTTCTGGACACACCCGGACATGAGGCTTTTACGGCTATGAGGATGAGAGGCACGCAGGTGACGGATCTGGTTGTGCTTGTTGTCGCAGCGGATGACGGCATAATGCCGCAGACGCGGGAAGCTATAAGCCATGCGAGGCTGGGAAGCGTGCCTATTATAGTGGCGGTAAATAAAATTGATTTGCCCGCCGCGAATCTGGAAAACACAAAGCAGCAGCTTGCTCAGGAAAACCTTTTGCCTGAGGACTGGGGCGGCAAAACCATAGTGGTGCCCATCTCGGCGAAAACAGGCGCGGGGGTGGCCGAACTGCTGGATATGATTCAGCTTCAGACGGAGATGATGGACCTTAAAGCTGACCGGCTCTGCCGGGCAAGAGGCGTGATTCTTGAGGCGGCGCTGGATTCGCGCAGGGGGCCTGTCGCGACGGTTTTGATAACCGACGGCACTCTTAAAGTGGGAGAATCTTTTATCAGCGGTTTTTCAGGAGGCAAAGTAAGAGCCATGCATCTTGAAGGCGGAGGAAACGTAAGAGATGCTTTTCCGGGAACGCCCGTTGAGATTATGGGTTTTTCCGAATTACCCGAAGTGGGAGATGAATTTTGCGTTATTTCAAACGCGGGCCTTTCCAGAGATATTCTTTCCTCCAGAAAAAAAATAAAAGACGGTATGAAATTCAGCGCTCTCTCCGGCCTTTCCGGCGGTGATGCAGGTGATGACAAAACCGTCAAGATAATACTTAAAAGCGATGTGCAGGGGTCACTTGAAGCCATCAAGGACTCGTTGTCAAAAATGGCCAATACTGAAGTGCGCCTTCAGATTGTTCATGCCGCCAGCGGAGGCATAAATCAGAGTGATGTATTGCTTGCGCAGGCTTCGGGCTCCGTTATTATAGGTTTCAATGTGAAGGGGTCGGATAAGGTTGAATACGACGCTCAGGAAAAAGGCGTGGAAATAAGAATTTATACGGTGATATACAAACTTCTGGAGGATGTGAAAAAAGCTCTTGAGGGCAAGTTGGCCCCGGTTTACAACGAAGCTCCCATAGGCTGTGCCGAAGTGTTAAAAACATATAATATTTCGCGCATAGGAACGGTTGCGGGCTGCGTTGTCACTAAAGGCAAATTAAAGCAGAAAGCAAGAGCCAGGCTTGTGAGAGACAATATAATAGTTTATACAGGCCGTTTAGCGACGCTCAGGAGATTTAAGGATGACGCCTCCGAAGTGATGGAAGGCATGGAATGCGGCATTACGCTTGAAAAATATAATGATCTCAAACCCGCCGATATTATAGAAGCTTACGAACTTGAGAAAATAGCGCGGGTTCTTGAGGATGCTAAGGACGAGTAATAGTTTTTTCGTATGCGCATTGAAAGAAGAGTAAAACTCACCAAACAGATAAAAAGGGAAGTCAACAGTATTATACACAAAGATTTCCACTTTCCGCTGGGAGTTATTCTGACGGTGACGGATGTATCTATTTCCGACGATTGCCGTAACTGCCAAATTTTTTACAGTGTCTTTACCGTGGAGGAATCGCACCTTGAGAGGGAAACCGCCCGGATAAGCCGGAGGCTGGCGGGAAAAGCCGGTTATTTTAAGGGCATAATCGGAAGAAACATGCGTCTTAAAATTGTGCCGGATGTTTATTTCAAACTGGATACGACGCCTGTGAAGGCCGCGAAAATTGATGAGATTTTTGTAGAAATATCAAAAGAAAACACGGAAAAAAACGCTCATGCCGCTAATTCATCAGGGGAAAATAACGAGAGCCTGAAATGAGCGCGCACATAAAAACGGGAACTGTCCCCGTTTTTTCCGTTTTTTCGCTTTTTCTCCGGTTGTTGACAGGCGTTTTTATTTTACTCGGAGTTTCTCTTTCTTATGGCGCCGGCGACGTTGGGCTGGTTTTTAATTTATCCGGCGCGTCATCCAAAACTCTCGTCGCTCTTTGTTCGGAACTGGAGTCTTCTCCCTCTTCGGGCGCGTCGTTTTTTATTCCGTGGGATATGCTTGAAGATATGCGCCGCGAAGGGATTAATGGCAAACTCGCGGAACTTTTTTCATCCGGACAGGCCGAACTTCTTTCCGGTATTTATTATGATATTGACCTTTACAGAGCCCCCGAGGATATTTTATACAGTCAGATAAAAAGATTTAAATTGCTCGCCGAAAGCGTCGCGGGAACCGCATCTTCCGGTTTTTATCCGGCGGGTATGAAACTCAGCCAACGTTCGCTGGGCGCGCTTAAAAACATAGGTTTTAAGTATTCTCTGGCGGATGAAAATTGTGTCCCCGAAGTCCTTGAGGCGCAGCGCCTGCAAACTTTTCTTATGAGCGATGGCCTGCTGCTTTATTCCGTAAGCAGAAAAATCTCAAAGGCCGCTTCTCTTCCTCCCTCCAGAAATTGGATTGACGGATTTGTGAAAACATCAGCTGTTATATGTGATGATGTGTCAGGTTCCATTCCCGGAGGCGCTGTGGTTTTTAATGTGGAAATAGCGGGTTACACCAGCGAAGATGTCGCGGATTTGTTTTCAGCTTTGCGCAAACTGAATATTAAATTAAAAAGCATCAGGCAGCTTTCGCTTAAAGAGCCGTCTTATTTCAAGGAGCTGCCGTCCATCAACGCGGAAGAGCCGAAGAAACTCAGCGGGTTTCAGGAATTGTTTTTGGCGGAATGGAATAAATTCCAATCTATGGCGTCATCGTTTCCCGCGCATCTTTCGGAAAATATTTATAAAATGGGTAAAAATGAGTATTTCGCGACGCCTCTGGCGAATGAAAATGTAAGCAAAATGCTGTCTTTGACGGAGGATTTTTACTCTTTTTCCGATGGCTTTGACCTGTCTCTTCCAGGCAAAAACATTTTCGCGGTGAGCAACGGTTATTTCAGAATATATTTTTCGGCGAAAAATCTTAACCCTGTTTTGATAGCCGTGCCGTCTTTGGGCATTATTGCCGCGGGAAATACTTCCGGCGGCGTTGGCGATTACGCGCTGAAAACTTATGTTAATTTCCGTTCTTACGATAATGGATGGGAAATTAAAAAAGATATGAAAAAAGATTCTTTCCGGATTACGGCGACTATCAAGGATTATCCGCTTGATATAAAGAAAACATTCGTCATGTCCAAAGGCAGGGATGTTTTGAAATATTATTGTTCAATCATAAACAGCGGTGACCTCGGCGTTTCCTGCGATGTGGCTTTGAATATGATGCCCGCGGGAAGCTCCGCGGTTTATATGGAAACTACCGGTGGAAATTATTCCGGTTCTTTTCAGAACGCCTCAAAAGAGTTTGGCGAAATAAAAGAATTATCCTTCCCGTCGGGAAATCGTGCCGCTAAGTTAAAGTTCGTCGCGAATTATCCGTATTTTCTGACGCTCAGAGAAACATCGGCGGAAGTGTCGTATAGCAAAAAGGAACTTTCTCCCTCGGACAGGCTTCTTACAGAAGCGCATTATTCATACGGGGATTTTAAAGCTCCGGAGAACGCGAAGGAGCTTTTTAAATATTCGGATATTTTTCTTGACGGTCTTCCCAATGAAAAATTATGGGAGACTGCCGGCCGTTTTATAGACCCCCGGCGTGACGGGCCTGACGGAGCCGATATAAGCGCTGTTTATTACGCGCAGGGCGCAAACATAGGATATATTTTCGCGGAAGGCGATTTTGATAAAACTTCTAATTTTTATATAGCGCAGAAAGGCGCAGGCAGTGATGTTATGTATTCAAAAGTGCCGGCGCCGGACAAATTGCTCTATTATGTGAAAGTGCCCGTTGACCAGGGTTCCCCGTCGTCATACAGGTGGGAAGGCGGTGTGTGGCTGAACACTTTTGAAAAAGGTTTTTCCATATTCGCGGGCAAGTCGCTGGAAATAAGACTGCCCTTGGCTTTGACTGCCGGAGACTGGGCGGTGTATCTTGAAAGCGGCGGAAAAATAAGCGACAGCGTTTATTTTGAAGTGAAATAGCATGAAAGTGGGAATAGGTTTTGACGTGCATCCTCTGGAGGGCGGAATACCGTTGTATCTGGGCGGAGTCAGGATCAATTCAGATAAAGGCCTTAAGGGGCATTCCGACGGTGACGCGCTGATTCACGCTGTTATGGACGCGCTTCTGGGCGCCGCCGGCAAAGGCGACAAAGGAAAATATTTTCCTGACACCGATCCTAAATTCAAAGGGATATCTTCGGTTAAGCTTCTGGCCGAAACTATGAAAATCACAGCCGCTAAAGTTGTCAACATAGATTGCGTAGTGTTCGCCGAAAAGCCGCATCTCTCAAAATATTACGGAAAAATTCAGACGAAGCTCGCGGCTCTGCTCAAAATTAAAAAATCCGCCGTGAGCGTTAAGGCGACAAGGCCGGAGGGTCTCGGAATCGCAGGAACGGGTATAGCCTGTTTTTGCGCCTGCCTCATTAAAAATTAAGTTGAGAAAGATATTTTTTTATAACACGCTGACGAAAAAAAAAGAGGAGTTCTCGACTGTTAGGGAAGATGAAGCCGGGATGTATGTGTGCGGCGTTACCCCCTACGATTACACGCATCTGGGCCACGGCCGGTGCTATGTCGTTTTTGACGCTATCAGAAGGTTTCTCAAAACCTCAGGCTTCAAGGTTAAATATGTGCAGAATTTTACGGATATTGACGATAAAATAATAGCGCGCAGCGCTGAAAAAAACACTGACTATCTTACTCTTTCGGGCAAATTTATAAATGAATATTATACTGATATCCGGCGGCTCGGAGTGGAAGACGCCGATGTGTCGCCGAAAGTGTCGGAACATATAGATGAAATAATAGAAGCTGTTTCAAAACTTGCAGCAAAGGGTTTCGCCTACGAAATTGAGGGAAGTGTATATTACAGAATAGCTAAGTTCCCGGCTTACGGAAAATTATCGGGCAGAAATATTGATGAACAGGAGCCCGGCGCGAGGGTGGAGGTGGATAAAGAGAAAGAAAGCCCGAGGGATTTCGCCGTCTGGAAAAAGTCCGGCGAGGGCGAACAGGGATGGGATTCTCCATGGGGAAAAGGGCGGCCCGGATGGCATATAGAATGTTCCGTCATGAGCGCTAAATATCTGGGGGAGACGTTTGATATTCACGGAGGTGGGCAGGACCTTGTTTTTCCGCACCATGAAAACGAGATTGCTCAAAGCGAGGCAATAACGGGAAAAACTTTCAGCCGCTTTTGGCTTCATAACGGTTTTGTAACGATAAATAAGGAAAAAATGAGCAAGTCTCTTAATAATTTTTTCACGCTCAGAGACATATATAAGAAATTTTCTCCACAGTCGGTGAGATTTTTTCTGCTCAGCCAGCACTACCGCTCGCCCATAGATTTTTCCGAAGACGCTCTTGTTGAAGCTGAACGCGCCCTTGAAAGGGTGAACAGGATTTTTGACGAAAAGCCATTGGAAGGAAGGGCTCCCGGCGCGCCTGATACAGCGGCCGAAGTCGCCGCGGAAAAAGAGGCGGAGAAAATTTACGAGAGTTTTATGGATGCTCTCGCTGATGATTTCAATACTTCCGCCGCATTTGCCGGATTTTTCGCGCTAGTTAAGCTTTTTAACATAACAAAATCCGCCGCTGTTTTGAGGAAGATAGAAGATATGGACAAGATACTCGGATTTCTTAAACTCGAAAAAAAGGCAAAGCGGGCATTAATATCAGAAGATGAAATTCAACGACTGATTGAAAAGCGCGCCGCGGCAAAAAAAGCGAAAGATTATGCTTCAGCCGACAGAACACGCAATGAGCTTCTTGAAAAGGGCGTTGTTATAGAAGACACGCCTTCCGGCGTCAAATGGCGTCTTAAATAAAGGTGCGGTAAATAATTTTTTGTTGTCCTGATGGCGGGAAATTTAGTAATATCAGAGCTATGGATGCGGAGCATAAACAAAAAACGCCTGTTTCACAGTTTTCTGCAGGCAGTTTCAAAGGAGTTATTTGTTGTATTTTTATTTTAATGTTTCAGGGATGTATCCCGTCTCCGTCGGGCTACAGATGGTATTATGTTCGGCGCGGTGACACGCTTTGGTCAATAGCGAGAAAAAATGACGCGGACTTCTTTTCTCTGGTAAATGCGAATGGCATCAGTAATCCCTCCCGCATATATCCAGGTATGAAATTGAAGGTGCCGGCGGCAGGGAAAATTGTTTCCCGCAAGACGGCTAAATCAAATCAGCCGTCGAAGAAATCGAAAAAAAACGCATCTGCCGCGCGCCGAGTCGCGAGTGCGGCATCTGTTTCGTTTAAGTGGCCGGTAAAAGGCAAAATTGTAAAGAATTTTGGCAAAAGCGATCTTACCCGCTCGCTGGGGATAATCATCAAAGCGGACAATCCGGCTGTGACCGCTTCGGCTACGGGAGAAGTATCATTTTGCGGGAAAGCGGGGAATTTCGGAAACACCGTTATAATAAAGCATGCCTCAGGCTATCACACCGTTTACGGCTATCTTGACGGTATAGCGGTGAAGGCGGGTTCCGGCATCGCCGGAGGTGATTTAATAGGGCGTTGCGGTTTGGATAAAAATTACGGAGGAGAAGTGCTCTATTTTGAAATACGGTTTGATACGGAAGCTTACGACCCCATGATGTATTTGGAATAAATTATGGATAAAATTGATTCTGTAAAACTCTACCTCAAGGAAATAGGAGATATCCCTCTTCTCGGGGATAAGGAGTTCAATGACCTTATACCTTTGTCACGGACAGGAAATGTTTACGCTAAACAGAAACTCATAGAATCAAATCTCAGGCTTGTTGTGTCTATAGCGAAAAAATATCTTTACAATCAAAATGTTCTGAGCCTGCTTGACCTTATAGGCGAAGGCACCATCGGCCTGATGAGGGCGATAGAAAAATATAAACCCGAATACGGCTACAGGTTTTCCACATACGCTTACTGGTGGGTAAAGCAATCCATACAAAAAGCGCTGATGAACCAGATGAAATTGATATACATACCTTCCTATACGGATGCTCACATAAAACAAGTGCTTAAATCCGTTAAAGGCCTCAAGGCGAAATTTCACAGGCCCCCTAACGCGAAAGAACTCGCCCGGGATATGAATACAACCACGGCGAAAGTGGAGAAAATACTCGGAAATCTTCAGGCATGGGAAAATATTATATCTCTTGATATGCCTATTGACGAGGATGAGGAAATATTGCTTAAAGACATAATCGTTTCCGGAGAAGATATTCCCGAGGATATAGCTTTCTGTAATGAGAGAAAAATGTTAATTGAAAAAATTCTCAAACGCCTTTTGCCAAGAGAACAGGATATATTGCGCGGCCGCAGCGGCATGCATGGGGGCAAGCCGGCCTCTTTGTCAATTCTCGCGAAAAAATATAGAATTACGAGGGAACGCGTCCGCCAGATTGAAGGGCGGGCTTTGGAAAAAATGAAAAGTTATCTTCTTGAAGAAGGTGTTGACTTCTGAGTTCCCGCCGCTGTTCGGGTAAGAGGTCAAAAAAGGGGGCTGTTAATGATAGATCTTAAAAAGTTTATAAGGGGCGTGAAAGATTTTCCAATCAAAGGAATATATTTTTATGACATAACCACGCTTCTTAAAAATTCGCAGGCATTTCATAGCGCGGTGGACGCTATGGCCGCGCATTATCGCGGCCGGAAAATTGACTATATCGCCTGTATTGAATCGCGCGGTTTTATATTCGGAGCGGCGCTGGCGTATAAGCTGAAAACGGGCATGGTTGTGATACGGAAAAAAGGGAAACTGCCCGCTAAAAAACTTTCCGTGCGTTACAAACTTGAATACGGTTTTGACAGCATAGAAGTGCATGAAGACGCCGTGATTAAAAACAAAAATTATCTCATTTTGGACGATCTTCTTGCCACGGGCGGCACGTCGCTTGCGGCATATCAACTTCTTAAAAAGAAAAACGCTAAAGTTATGGGTTTCGCTTTTCTCATAGAGCTGGTGGAATTAAACGGTAGAAAAAAACTTCCCGCCGGACCCGAACTTTTTACGATGCTTAAATACTGAATGGCCGTCATAGGTTTAATAGCAGGCGAAGGAAGTTTCCCTATTCTTGTCGCGGAGCAGCTTAAAAAACAGGGGTATGACTTGAAAATAGCGGCCATAGAAAATCACGCGGATAAAAAAATAGAGGAATACGCGTCGGCATTTATATGGGCGCACATAGGCCAGCTTAAAAAATCAATAGATTTTTTTAAAAGAGAAAACGTTAAGGAGCTTATCCTCGCCGGCCGTGTCAGGCACGCTTCGGTTTTTTCCATCAAGCCCGATATAAAAGCCGTCAAACTGATTGCATCTCTCAAAGACAAAAAAGCGGCCACAATGCTGGGCGCTCTTTGCGATCTTTTTGAAAAAGAGGGTTTAAAGATTCTCTCTTCCGTTGAGCCGCTTGAAAACATGCTTTTCAGAGACAAAGTTTACACCCGGCGCAAACCTTCTAAAAAGGAAATTAAGGATATCGCTTTGGCTTCCTCCGCCGCCAGGGCATTGAGCTCGCGTGATATAGGCCAGACAGCGGTTGTAAAAGACGGCGTGGTTGTAGCGCTTGAGGCTATGGAAGGAACGGATATGTGTATTCTGCGCGCTGGCGAGCTTGCGGGAGCAGGTACGGTTGTTGTGAAAGTGGCCCGTCCCAAACAGGATACCCGTTTTGACGTGCCTATTATCGGCCTGCGCACCGTGAAGAAACTCGTGCGTTCGGGAGCGGCTGTTCTCTGCGCCGAGGCGGGTTCATCTCTTTTTTTCGAGCAGGAAGAAAGCGTGAGACTGGCCGACGAAAACGGTATTTGTATAATAGGGGTCAGGTCTTGACATTTGACATTTCTAAAATAAATACTGCTAATGTCAAATGTCAAGACCTGACCCCATCTGTATTTATTTCGGCGGGAGATTTTTCGGGTGATGTTTTTGCTTCGCGCCTTGCGAAAACATTTATGAACGCGGGTTGGGGAGTCGCCGGCGTGGGCGGGGCGTCTCTTGCGGCATCCGGCGCGGATGTCATGGAAGATATCGTTAAAAGAAGTGCAATAGGCTTCATAGAACCTTTTCAGAATATATTTTTTTTTCACGCTCTTCTCGGAAGAATAAAACGTTTTTGCCGGCGATACCGACCCGACGCCGCTGTAATGGTGGATTTCTGGGGTTTTAATTCGCTTCTTCTTCCGCTTTTCGCGAAATCAGGCATCCCCGTATTTTATTATATCTGTCCGCAAATATGGGCCAGCCGATTCGGAAGAATAAAAAAAATAAAGAAATATGTCAGAAAAGTGTTTCCGGTCTTTCCGTTTGAGGAAAAAATTTATCTTGAAAACGGGATAAAAGCTTTTTTCCCGGGGCATCCGCTCGCGTCGATGCTGCCGGAGCCCGCCTATAATGTTGATTCACCCTACATAGGGCTGCTTCCCGGTTCCAGATCCGGCGAATTGAAAAAGCATTTGCCTGTTATGGTGAAAATTATCCGGATGTTGAGCTCCGCCCGATGTGCCGCCGGGAATTTCCGTTTCAAATGTTTCAAGGCCCCGTCGCTGGGAAAAGAACA
>VMTI01000233.1 GCA_013791675.1 bacterium
ATCAGTTTAGACGCTGATTTTTCTATTTATAGAATCAAAGGAAAAAATAAATTCGAAAATCTTCTTATCCGTTAAATAACCCGCTCGTTGATAAAGTTAATTATGTAAACTTTCCCCCGTAGGGTAAAAGTTTACTCTCCACGACAATGATTTTTATTTTACCCTACTTTAATGTCTCGCAGACTCGCCATTTCTGTAGGGTAATTTATCAGCTCCGGCCGCCGGCTCCGGATTCCCCGGGATATCCGGAGCGGCCGAATATCTGTCGTCGGAGCTTCCGCTCAAAAACGGAGCGGCTCCCGCGGCGGCATTTACGGCCGTTTTGACTTCATACCCTACTTAAGCTATAATTACGGATGCGCAATTCCACAAAAAAAGAAAACCGGCCGCCCTGCCCCGCCCCCATGGCCAGGCAGCGCTTCCGGAAAATCCCGCCCGGTATTTACGAGAACGCCGAAACCGGCAAGGTGATCATAATTATTGATGATTCCGAATATTACTTCGGCCACATCCGGATCCGCCAGGGCAAATATAAATACGCCTCATGGCGCCAGGGTAAAAAAATTAGGGAGAAATATCTCGGTACTGTAAAATCAAATTGAATACTCTAACGACATAAAAGTCTCATTAAAAATTTAATAATAGTCCCAATATTTATTTCCCCATTGCCAGTAATATGATATTCCTATTCCTATCGTTCTTGTAAGTTTAATTTTTTCTCCTGGATTATCAAGAAAATTAACGAGTGTTAAAGTTTTATCATCATCGTCCACACAAACTTTTGGGGTATCAAAAGTGATTTCGCTGTTTATATTGTAATCGAACCATAAGTTAAAATTTCTGTTTAATTTAACAGTTACTTCTCCAAATAGTCCTGATGCCTTGCCTATTGTAACCAGATTGACAGCACTTCCCACACTGTAAAAACTACCATCTTTGTATATTCCTGGATCTCCTGACCATGCACTTTTCACACTTGTAAAAGTGTTTTCGTATCTAAATGAACTGTACTGTATACCACCCAGAATAGAAAAAACCTTGTAATTAAGCCCTATGCCCATACGGATGTCAATACCAGAAAAATTATATTTTTCAAAAATATATCCGCCTTCTAAAAACAATACTTTTAGATTCAGCCTGCCATTTATAGAATATAATTTGTTATATTTTAAGAATACCCTCGGAAACGAATTGCTTTCTTGTGTTTCAACTTGATTCAAATTAAAATGGTAATAATCACCAAACCCATCCGCCATTGTAAAATCACCTTGATATGGTGGTATATAAAACTGCATGGATTTTGTATTTATCCCAAAATCCACACACTGAACCGTATACTTGTATTCACTAAATATTTTTTCTGGAATAATGCAAAAAAATATCACCGTCAAAAAGAAACGAAATAACTCGATTACTCTTTTCATTTTTTAATATTAGCATTTTACTTAATTAAGTCCAATGCAGAATACGAGTAATCCCGCCGCTAAAGTAAATATATCCGCTTTTTTTCTACATACCTCTTTACATTTTTATTTTTTTATTTTATAATTTTTACATGTCTTTAATTATTGCAATAGTAAATGGGAAAGGTGGTGTTGGCAAATCTACCACATCAATAAACTTAGCCGGCGCCCTGGATAGAAAAGGAAAATCAGTTTTCCTGATTGACTCAGATCCACAGGGCACAACATCCGATTGGTATGAAAGCAGAAAAAAGCAACCTGCTGAACAGCTGCTGCATAAAAACTTATTTTTAGCAGAGTCCCCCTGGACCGCGGAAGAATTGACTTCCAAATTAAAACAGCTTTCAAAAAATTATGACTATGTAATCATTGACTGCGGCCCCGCCAATGATTCAATTGAACGAACTGTCCTTACCTTATCCGACTATGCGATAATTCCGGTTACGCCCAGCCCTTACGACATTCGTTCGGTCAAAAAGACAATTGATCTTATACGAGAAGGAAAAAAACTGGGAGCTATTAAAGTAAAATCTTATTTGCTGATTTCACGGAAGATAATCGGGACAGTGCTGGGAAGGGAAGCCCGGGAAGCGTTGAATACTTTTGATATCCCTGTTATGAAATCAGAGATATCGCAAAGAATAGCATTGTGCGAATCCGGAATAGAGGGTAAAACAATATTCGAATATTCGCCAGGCAATCCGGCCGCGGAAGAATTTAATAATTTACGGAAGGAGGTAGAAAAATGGCAAAGGCAAGTTTAACAAAGGTGACTAAAGAATGGATAGAAGGAAAAAAACAAAAGAGTAATAACTTAAAAAACTATAAAAATAAAAGCATTAAAAATGAAAAAAACAAACTCTCCGGAAAAAAATCCCTTCGTACAATTCATCTTGCGGATGAAGCATACCGCCTTTTGATGTACCATAAAGCCGACACAGGGGAATCAATGTCCGGCGCAATAGAACGTCTTGTATTAAAAAACTTGAAAATATAATAAATATTTTCGGCAAAGACCACGATCATAAAAAAGAGGAATAAACCAAAATGGAGAAATTAGACCAAGGATTAGTAAAATTCGCACAGACAATTTCTAAAAAGAAAATGGGGGAATTATCTGATGAAACGGTTTTTCTTTCAACTATCTTCATGCTTTGCTCTTTGCCTGTACGGGCATTAAAAGGGAATCCTTTTATGTGGAAGAAAGAAACAAAGCATTTAATTTTGAAAATCTATCGGGATGAAAATAACAAAATTCCTTACGGCAACTATGCCCGGCTAATTCAAATATGGATTGATACCGAAGTGGTGAAAAAGAATAAAGATGTTTTGGATTTTGGTAATTCCCTCAATTCTTTTTTGAAAGAGTTAGGAATAAAAGAGGGAAAAGCAAATAGAGAAGTTTTAAAGCAACTGCTTAATTATTTGAGCTGTCGCATTCAAATTCAGATAAAAGACGACGTTAATAAAAATCATAGACAGGAAGTGAACGCCTTGTTATCGGTTTTTAATGACTTATATTTTGACCCGAAACAAAAAGACCAGCTGGATTTATTCAAAAGCAGCGTAAAATTATCTGCAGAGATAGTGACCTTTATCCGCAATCACGCCGCACCGCTTGATATGAATATTATCCGGCAATTTAAGAACAACGCTTTGGCCTTAGATTTAATCCGTTTAATCTGCTACCGAAACCACGGCCTGATCTATACTCATCAGAAAGTTTTGAATCTTCCGGAAGAAGAACTTTATAATCAGCTCGGAACAATAGACACAAGACCGCGCCGGATAAGAACACTAATAAAAAATCTTTTAAAACAAATCAAAGAATACTGGCCCGAATTAAAATGTAATCTGGAAAAAAACAAGGAAACCGGTAGATGGAATTTGAATTTGCAAAAATCTATACCACTTATTTCTGGAAAAAAAGTAAAACAACTTCAATAAACAAAAAAGGGGTGAAGGGGAATTTCCCCTTCCTTAATTACAGCTTACCAAAGGCAAGCTTAACAAGTTTATTTAAGCCTTTCAAAACGCTTCGTTTTGAAAGGAACAAGGCCGCTTTTGCGGCCGCGTAGTGACTTATTAACATATTCACAACTGCGACTATTTGTTTTTTACTATTTTAAAAACTATTGGGAGCGGAAAATCCTTATAATACAAGGATTATTTTCTAAAAGCGTCCCAAAAGTGAAGTGAAACGTCCCAAAAGTGAAGTCTTTTTGACCCAAAAACGTCCCAAAAGTGAAGTCCCGGGACCCCCTTCTTAACAGGCAAAAGTTAATAACTCGTGGGACCGAAACTATATGCTTTTTATTATAGTAGCCGCTTCGTTTTTTGGACTTCACAGTGGCTCTTAACTGTCACCCTTGGGTAATATAATGAGAGGCAAGAATGAAACAAATCTATAGATGTCGTAACCCAACAGTCAGGCCATGAAACGGCTAAGAGCTAGACGTCCCCTCAGACAAAAGCCACAGTAGAATGAGACAATGGACAAATGCACAAGGATTTTTTAAGATTAGCAATGAAAATAACAACCGGACGAGAGGCCATTCTTTTCTTTGTATTCTTTCATAGAGAATAGAAAAAGTAATAATAAAAAAAGGAGCAAAAAAATGAAAAAATTACTTGTTGCTGGGATAACTATTTCATTATTATCTAGCTGTCTATTTTCAAATCTTATGGCATTTGACTCCATACTACAAGAAAGAAAAACTCTACAGGGGGAAAGCGGCGGGGTCGGTTGGGGAGTGTTTTTTATGACTATCGGAAGTTATTTAGCTGTTAATGGGATTCATAATCAGGGTTCTACCAGTGTAAGGGAATCATTTCGTTTAAGTGACCCAGCTTGGGGAACAACCACTTCTGGCGGCAACTGGTTAAGTTATGCAAGCGGAATTATTGAGAATACTGGAAATGTTCCAGTAACAGTTAATATGAGAGTTTCTTTCGATCCCGGCGATACCAGTAGTGTAAACGCGACTCTCTCTCCGGGGCAGCAGTACGGATGGACGGCTTACGATTATAGTAGCACCAATATCCCTGCTAATGTTAGTCTGTTCAATATTTCTGCGACTTATGGATCTTTACCTGGCAGCGAGGATGACTATGCCACCCAAATTAAAGCTGGCTTTGCATTAACAGGATTAGGACTGTATATGGTTCTTAATCACTATGTCAAAAAAACACAATTTGCTAAAAAACATAACCTTGAAATTCAAACTGCCGCATGCCCCGGGTATTATAGGCTTGCGTTAGCTAAGAGGTTTTAGAAAGATAAATGAATAAAATTTTATTATCTGTTGTCTGCATGAGTTTATTTTTTCAATCAAGTTTGGCAATTGCTGGGCAAGAGGAATTAAAAAAAGCGCTCGAGCAGGATATGCAGTATTACGAGCGTATTATAAAGCCATCGGGGAGGAATGCTCAGACAAACTTTTTGAATCGGGTTATTCAGAAATATGAAGACAAAGATCTCGATTCTATGTATCTCATCTCAGTTGAGGAAGAATTAAAAACAGTTCAACAGAAAAAAGAAAAACCTGCTAAAGACAACTTTGAAAAGCTAATTAGAAAAGTCGAAGTAGATGAAATGATAAGAGACGCTGAAGAATCAATGAAAAACCCCCGAAAAAAGTCCCGTACTAAAAGTGGAGGTAGTATTAAATTTGGGATGGATACTTCAGGGAAACATAAAGTTTCAGGAGCAGGATTAAGTGGTTCGGAGGCCGTGGACAATGGAACATCAGTTTCATTTGAAATTGCCCCTGTTAATGATGAAGGTATCGGAATAGGTGCAGGAATAACATATCAATTACCACGCAATCAAAAAGATTACGAAGGAAAGTTTAACTTCGTTCCTATATATGGTTTAATAAAAATATGTTCTCCACCCAGTGAGGCATCTCCATATTTTATTGGACAACTTGGTTATAACTTATTGTATGAAGGCGATAAAGATTATACAGGAGAGGAGATGTCTTTAAGTGGCGGTACATATTATGGGATAGGAGCTGGTCTTATCTTACAGGATGAATTTCAAATTGAAGTGCTTTATTCTGTTAACAAGGGGGAAGGCTCTTATCCTGGAGGATATGTTTATGGTTGGTATGTCCCCCCGTTTACAATTGACGTTGAGTATTCCAAAATTAGCCTATCTATTGGATTCTGTTTTTAATAGGTGTATTGACAATTTCTTTTTAATCCAATTTATTTAATGCCCGTCCAGGACGTACTTGATAAAAAGTTTGTAATACAAAAGCAGGATATGTTACTATAATTTTATGGCGAATAAAATGCGGGGGAAAAGGAATAAACAAAAATTGCCGGCAATACCGCCTGAAGATTATGAGGGAACTTTAGCCGACTGGTTAACCGGTTTAATTAGCAGAGGCCTCTGGGATGAAAAGGATCCGGAGTGGTTTGGCGATGTGATGATATCCCGGAAAGATTATGCTGATTTGCTCCAGGAGTGCGAGGAGCGGGAGAAAAAAGATTAAGCGCCGTTACCGCTATATGATAGATATGAAATCCAGCCATTGAATAGCTCAGTGGTAGGCATGTTCAAGTAAGCTTTCGCCATCCTTCAATATTAATTTATTCCCGACGGACGCGCCTGTTCACCTTTTTGAATTAGAATTTTTATGCTAAACTATCTTCATGGCTCAAACATATTCGAAGCTGATGACGGCCGCCTGGAATAATTCTCCGGAAGAAGTGAAACAACTTATTGATCAGGGGGCCGATGTTCATGAAAAAAACGAGACCGGTGTTAGCGCCCTCATGAGCGCGGCCGCAAAAAATTCCCTTGAAGCCGCAAAGCTGCTCATTGAGAACGGCGCTGATGTTAACGCAAGAGATTCCGCACAGGCAACGCCGCTGATGTATGCGGCCGTGCGCAATTCCCGC
>VMTI01000105.1 GCA_013791675.1 bacterium
ATAAAAAGTATTTTGCGCATGGAAGGCGCTCTTCTGGACGATTTCGCGGGCGAATTTAAGGATATTTATCCCGCGGCGGCGGATGAAACACCCCGTATTTGTTTTAACGGCTCCGGCAATTATCACCATCTGAGTTTTTTTCTCCTGAAAGATATCAGAAGGCCTTTCGCGCTTGACGTCATAGATGCGCACACAGATTACAGAAAACTCGCGGAGGACGCTTTTGACTGCGGCTCATGGGTGATGCGGGCAATGGCGCTTGAAAATGTAAAAGAAACGCATCTGGCTGGCATTAAAATAGAAAAAAAATGGCGGTACACGAATAATTTATTTAGATTTCCGGAGGGCGTTGAAATCCTCGCCGCGGAAAAAAATAAAAAAGTTTATCTTGGAGGATTCAAAAGCCGCTCTTTCAAAGACATAAGCGCCGCGCCCCTGATAGAGGCGGAAGATGTTTATATATCCATAGACCTTGATTCTCTCGGCGGGAATTTTGTGAGCACCGAGTGGGGGAACGGTTATCTAACGGTCAAAAATATCACGGATTTTATCGGTGAAATAAAGCGAAAACACAGGATTATAGGTTACGATATATGCGGTTTGACGGCATCTCCCGACAGGAAATCGCTTGAAACCCTCGCTTCCATAGTAAAAGCTATTGGGGTCAGGTCTTGCCCTTAATTTTATCTGTCAAAGAAGATGTTTTTTGATGAAACGGAAAGAGGGATGGCGAATGCCGCTTTTATGTTTTTTGGCATAAGGGCGCATTTAAGCGCGGCAAAACCCGCTGTGTACATTATTCTGTTGTCTATTCTCATGTCAGCGGCTTTTGAAACCATTGAACCTATAGCGATGCCGAGGTCAATTCCGGTGTAGGCGCAGAGGCCTTTGCGTGATGTGCATGAGCCGCCGCAGAACCCGCAGTTAAGGCCGCGGGGTAGGTCCGCGCCCCCTATAAGTATCACCACATCAGCTTTTGATATTCCTTTTGCGTCGCGGATTTTCCCGATTTTTTTCATTTTGTTTATTAGCTTTTTCAGCTCTCCCGCGGACAGGATTTTTATGCTTATTGTGTCCATGCCTTTGGCCTTCGGGGCGGTGCGGGCGGCTATTGCGATAAGTGACGCCGCGGCGTTCATTCCATCTTTATAAATTTTTTCAGTCATATTTCCTCCTAGTGTCCTAGGGGTCAGGTCTTGACATTTGACATAGTCAAACGGGCAAACTTTAAATGTATGCTGTCAAATGTCAAGACCTGACCCCCTTCTTAATTATATCTCAGCGGTTCGGTGCCTGTAATAAACGGCATTAAGATCGCGTCGGGATTATCTGGCAGCGCTCTTTTGCCCGTGTTTTGGTCAATGGGCACGAAGTTTATGCCGTCTGGGGGATGAAAATCAGATATGGGCCTGCTTTCCGTGATTCTTTTCATAAACGCCGTCCAAACGGGGACAGCCATAACCGCGCCGGATTGTCTTTTCCCCAAAGTTATATTGTCGTCATAGCCAGTCCATACACCGCAAACGACATCGGGGATAAAACCCGTAAACCAGGCGTCCGTAAACATATTCGTGGTGCCGGTTTTGCCCCCGCGCGGCCGTCCGAGAGAGCGTGTTCCCGCGCCTGTGCCGTGCTCGGCGACATTCTGAAGGAGCCAGTTCATAATATACGCTGTTTGCGGAGATATGCATTTTTCCGGTTTGGGACCGTTTATTTCCAGCAGATTTCCGGAGCTGTCGGTTATTTTGGCGATTCCGTAAGGCGTCACTTTCACGCCTTCGTTGGCTATGATGCCGAAAGCGGTCACAATTTCGGAAAGTGTAACTTCGCATGCGCCCAGCGTCAGCGACGGGATAGGAAGTAGGTCACCTTTTACGCCCATTTTTCTAGCGTATTTTATGACAAGTTCGGGGCCGATGCGCTGAATAAGATCCACGGCGCATAGATTTTTTGATTGTGTTATAGCGTCAATAAGCAGTGTTTTGCCTGCGTATGTTTCGGAGTAATTTGAGGGAATCCATATTTTATCAGGAGGTATGTTTATAAGAAACTGCGGATCAAGGTCGGAAAGGTCGGTTGTGCGCGAGAGGAGTTTCCATTTTATGCCTTCCTGAAAATACGCTATGGGCGCGTCTTCAAGTTCGCTCACGACGGTGTAACCGTTATCACAAGCGGCTGTATAGGTGAAAATTTTAAAACCGGAACCGGGCTGACGGTTGGCCTGAACAGCGCGGTTGAACTGCGACAGGGCGTAATCTCTGCCTCCGATCATGGCGAGTATTTCGCCGCTTCGGGGGTCCATTGCCAGAAGCGCGCCCTGAACCTGCGGAAGAATAGATAATTTTTCGTATTCGGCTCCGGAGTCGTCTTTTTCGGTTTCTGATGTCACTTCAAATAATTTGTCTTTGATTCTTCCGGAGAGAACCTGTTTTGCTTTTTCGTTGTCAAACTCAGCGAGTCTTTTTTCCAGTTCTTCCTCGGCAATTACCTGCATACCGTAATCAAGCGTCGTATAAACTTTCAAACCTGCTTTATATATGGCGTTGTAACCGTATTGCTCCTCAAGATATTGCCGCACATATTCTTTAAAATAAGCGCCCGTTTCCCGCAATTCATCGGCCCCCTTCATCGCGATGGGTTCGCAGGACGCGTCTATGTACTGCTCATCGTTTATCATTTTTTCTTCCAGCATTCTTTTCAGCACAAGCCCCCGCCGCTGATACGCTTTTTTTAAACTGGTAAAAGGACTGTATTTGGTGGGCGCCCGGGGGAGGCCCGCCAGAAGAGCGCATTCGGCGAGATTCAGATTTCTTACAGATTTTTCAAAATACACTTTACTGGCGGATTCAACGCCGTAAGCGCCTGAGCCGAAATATATCTGATTCAGATAATATTGCAGTATTTCCTGTTTGGAGTATTTTTTCTCAAGCTGTATCGCGAGAAACACTTCCTTTATTTTTCTGGAAATTGTTCTTTCTCTGGTGAGGAACAGGACTTTTGCGAGCTGCTGAGTTATCGTAGAGGCGCCCTGTGCAATACGCCCTCTTTGCAGGTTTACCAGAAAGGCCTTGACTATTCTTTTGGGATTGATCCCCCAGTGATGAAAAAAACTTGTATCCTCTATGGCCAGAATAGCGTTCTGCAAATCCACGGGGATTTCCGTGATAGGAGTAACGACGCGCCTTTCAAGATAAAATTCAGCGAACTCTTTTTCATGGCGGTCGTAAAGTTTAGTTATTATGGGCGGTGCGTATTCCTGCAGAACATCTATATCCGGCAGGTCTTTCGTGAAAAAACGCACAACACCAAAGGCCGCAGCCCAGCCTACCGCCAGGACGAGCGCCGCTTTTAAATAAATTGCATATTTTTTCATTGAAAATGATTTTAGCAAATTATCTCTGATTTTCCCAAAAGAGAAAAGGGGTCAGGTCTTGACATTTGACATAGTCAAACGGGCAAACTTTAAATGTATGCTGTCAAATGTCAAGACCTGACCCCAAATGTTTTTGGAACTGCGCGTTAAAATTTGTACAATACCGACTTTGAAGGAAGGCAAAAATGGGGGTTTAATTTATGGCAGTAGACAATAAAATTATTTTTTCAATGATCGGCGTATGCAAGACATATCCTCCGCAGAGAAAGGTGCTGCAGCAGATTTATCTGTCATTTTTCTACGGGGCGAAAATCGGCGTTCTCGGACTGAACGGCGCGGGAAAGTCCACACTTTTGAAAATTATCGCCGGTGCGGAACAGGCGGATGAGGGCGAGGTCACGTTTTCGCAGGGCTATTCCATCGGAATGCTTTTTCAGGAGCCGCACTTAGACGATTCTAAAACTGTAAAAGAAATTGTGCAGGAAGGCGTGCGGGAAGTTGTGGATTTGCTGAAACAATACGACGGGATAAATGAAAAATTCTCTGAGCCCATGGAGCCGGACGAAATGGATAAACTTATCGCGCAGCAGGGCGAAGTGCAGGAACTCATTGAAAAGCACAACGGCTGGGAGCTGGACCATACGCTGGAGCGGGCTATGGACGCTTTGCGCTGTCCCCCGGGCGATACCCTGATAAAAAATTGTTCCGGCGGTGAGAGGCGCCGCGCGGCATTGTGCCGTCTATTGTTATCGGAGCCCGACATTCTTCTGCTGGACGAGCCGACAAACCATTTAGACGCGGAATCGGTGCAGTGGCTGGAGCAGTTTCTCAATCAATATAAAGGAACGGTCATTGCCGTTACGCATGACAGATATTTTCTGGATAATGTGGCGGGATGGATTCTGGAACTGGACCGCGGCGTGGGGATTCCATGGGAAGGAAATTATTCTTCGTGGCTGGAGCAGAAAGCCATCCGGTTGAAAACGGAAAAGAAACAGGAAACCAAACGTCAGCAGACTCTTGAGCGCGAATTGGAATGGGTCAGGATGTCGCCCCA
>VMTI01000198.1 GCA_013791675.1 bacterium
TAAATTCGGATTTTAGAAAAAAATTGACCGCTATCGTCTTAGAAAGATTTTCAAGATTGACGGAATAGGGCTATACTCCTAATTTGCTTTATTTATCAAATTGGAGCGGAAAACTTTTCACTCTTTTGTCAACAAAACCGTGAAAATATGCAAATAAACGGCGAATTTCACGGTTTTGAGCCCTTAGGGGACAACGCAAGATAGTAAGCTTAGCTACTATCCCTGCAGGCCGGAATAAATATTTTTTTGAACAATTCTAAGTATTGCCCGGGTGTCACATCCTGGGGGCGGGCATTGGATTTAATCTTTAAATATTCCAGCAACGCCGCTCCGGTTTTATTATCCGGCAGGCGTTTTAAGTTATTCGCAAGCGTTTTTCTCCTGGAAAAAAAACAGATATTCATAAAGTTTTTCCATTCTTTTATATCCACCCTCTGAGAGGGCTCCGCTTTAATATTTTTGTTTTGAAGGACAATCACGCCCGCATCAACTTTTGGAGGAGGGCTAAAGCATTTTTTAGAAAACTCAAACACCATTTGGATGTCAAAAAACACGGAAGCTGTAACCGAAGTGCGTCCATACTCCGAAGTGCCCGCTGCGGCCGAGAAACGCCGGGCGGTTTCTTTCTGTATTGTCATAACAGCCGTATTCCAACCCGATAAACCCGCGAGATAATAAATTATATCTGTTGAAATCGCGTAAGGGAGATTGGTTATTATGTTAAACGGCCCGCCGTCAAAAAAATTACTTTCTTTCAGTATATCGCCCGTAATGACCCGCACTTTTTCACCGCCGAATTTTTCTTTTATATAACGGGCAAGCCGCGGGTCGAATTCAACGCAGATAAGATGCTCCGCAATATCCGCGAGCATGAAAGTCAGAGCCCCCTTGCCCGGGCCGATTTCAAGAAGATTTCCGCCCGGCGGAAGCAATGAAATTATTTTTTCAACTACTGTTTTGTCTTTAAGAAAATACTGCCCGAACTTTTCAGGCATTTATTCCAGCCCTAAAATTTTACAGACTTCCTCGATGACCGGTTCTACAACGACGGGATGGTCGCATGATTTGATGGCTGTGTCAGTGTCTTTCAGCCCGTGTCCGGTGAGAGTCGCCGCTATTATTGTTCTCTCCGAAGCGTTTTTGAAATAGCCCTTTTTGTTATATTTGATAAGCCCCGCTATACCCGCGGCTGAGGCGGGCTCGCAGAATATACCTTCAAGGCCGGCGAGGGCTTTGTAGGCAAAAATTATTTCATCGTCTGTCACTTTATCTATCGCCCCGGCAGACTCGTCTCTGGCTTCTTCCGCCTTTTTCCATGAAGCGGGATTCCCTATCTTGATTGCCGTGGCAATAGTCTGCGGATTTTTTATTATGTGCCCGTCAACAATAGGCGCCGATTTCGCCGCCTGAAAGCCGAGCATCACCGGACGGATGGCCGAATATTCTTTATAACCTTTCCAGTACGCCGTTATATTTCCCGCGTTACCGACGGGAATAGCGTGATAATCCGGAGCGCGGCCAAGGTCGTCAATAATTTCAAACGCGGCCGTCTTCTGCCCCTCTATTCTGAAAGGATTTATGGAATTGACAAGCTCAACGGGATATTTTTCGCATATTGCCAGAACAATTTTCAAAGAATCGTCAAAATTTCCCTTTACAGCGACAATCTTCGCTCCGTGAATCATGGCCTGCGAAAGTTTCCCCAGAGCTATCGCGCCTTCCGGTATAACGACAAGAGCTTTCATTCCCGCCCGCGCCGAATAAGCCGCCGCTGAAGCGGAAGTATTTCCCGTAGAGGCGCAGATAACATATTCGCAGCCTTTTTCAACCGCCTTGGAAATGGCGAGCGTCATGCCCCTGTCCTTAAAAGAGCCGGTGGGATTCAGACCTTCATATTTAACATAAAGCTGAAACGGAAATCCGAATTCTTTCTCAATGCGCGAAACGCGTATCAGCGGGGTTCCGCCCTCCTGCAGAGAAATAACAGGAGTTTTATCCGTGACCGGAAGGTATTTTCGGTATTTGGCTATAATGCCTTTCATATATCCAGAAGTCTGTAAAAAACCGTCTTTTTCTTCACCATGTTCAGGCTGTCTATTTCGCTGAGGGCATTTATTATGTTTCCCGTGCTGGCCTCGTGCGTGAGCATAACAATCGGCACCGCCTTGGGCGAGAAGCCGTCTTTCTGCACAACCGACGCTACGGATATACCGTAATTGGACAGAATATCGGCAATGCGGGCGAGCACGCCGGGACGATCCTCGGCGGTAAACCTGATATAAAAACAGGACTCCACATTCCGCGCGTCAACAATACGCGGAGCCTTATTCCTTAATTCAAAAAACGGCATGTGACGGACACTCTTCTCCATTATGTGCCTGGCCGAATACACTATATCGCTCACAACGGCGGATGCCGCGGGAAGCGACCCCGCCCCCGGGCCGTAAAGCATCTGCTCGCCGGCGGCATCGCTTTTTATATATATGGCGTTGAATGCCCCTGAAACGCTCGCGAGAGGGTGCGAACTTTTTATAAAAGCGGGCACAACCTGAAACGCCGCGCCCTCGGACATATCGGCTGAACCGGGTATCGGCTTCACTTTTTCCATAAGCGTGAAAAGCTTCATCGTATAACCGAATTCCTTTCCCAGCGCTATATCAAAAGGCAGTACCTTCTCTATACCTTCCACATATATATCTTCGGGTTTTATGTGACTCTTGAAAATAAGCGACGATAAGATAGCCAGCTTGGACGCGGAATCCTGCCCTGTTATATCAAGTGTCGGATCGGCTTCGGCAAAACCCAGCCCCTGAGCTTTTTTCAGGGATTCGTCAAAGTCCGCTTTTCCCTCGGACATGTTGGACAAAATGTAATTGGTTGTCCCGTTAAGTATTCCGGCCAAACCGTATATTTTATTAGCGCAGAAGCCCTCGTTGATCGCCGCGATAATGGGTATTCCCGCCCCGACGCTGGCCTCAAAATATATGCGCCTTTTGTTTTTAGCGGCAGCAGCAAGCAGCTCGTTAAAATCCTTAGCCAGCACATTTTTATTGGCTGTGACAACATCCATTCCCCTCTCCAAAGCCAGAAGAATCAGCCTTTTCGCGGGCTGATAACCGCCTATCAGTTCAACGAATATATCTATTTCGGGGTCACTGAAAATATCCTCAATGTTCGGCGTATAAACTTTGGCCTCGGGAAGAAGCGCGCGGTAGTTTTTGTTTTTTTTCAAAAGTCCCTTTATTGCGGGAGATAACGCTTTTATCGAAGATTTGTTTTTGAATGTTGTATCGCATATCCTTTTGACACGCAATTTGGCTCCGGCTCTGACGGACAGATCATCGTTTCTTGATAATAGAAGAGACATAACTCCCCGCCCCACCGTGCCGTATCCGGCGAGGCCTATATTGATTATCTTTTGCTTTTTCATTTTTCCCCCGGCCGCGCCTTCATAAATTTTTTGAGCCTCAAAAAAGCGTCATGAAATCTTTTGTAATGCGTCACCATAGCAATCCGCACATAACCTTCCCCGTAGGTGCCGAAACCTATCCCCGGAGCGACGGCAATGCCGGTGGACTCTATCAGAAGCTCGGCGAATTCAAGAGAAGGCATGCTGGAATACGGCGGCGGAATCTTCGCCCACAGATACATGGTGGCTTTTGGCTTTTTCACGTCCCAGCCTATGGACGAAAGTTTTTCCACAAAAAAATCAAACCGTTTTTCGTATTCATCCAGCGTCGGCTGGATATCCTTTGTTCCCAATTCAAGCGCCCTCACGCCCGAAAGCTGTATAAATGTCGGCACGCCGTAATCAAGATAGCTTTTGTATTTTGCCAGCACCGCAAGAATTTCAGAATTACCCGTCGCCCAGCCGATGCGCCATCCGGCCATGTTATATGTTTTTGAAAAAGACCCGAATTCCACTCCGACATCCATGGCGCCCTTCACCTGCAAAAAACTCGGCGCGACGTAACCAGAAAATGTCACCTCTGAATAAGCGTTATCGTAAATGACTATGATATCGTACTTCTTCGCGAATTTTACAACTTCTTCCAGATATTTAATGTCCTCTATTACGGCGCCTGTGGGGTTATTCGGATAATTCAAAATCATTATTTTGGCGCGCTGCCGCACTTTTTCGGGGATGGCCGCGAGGTCCGGCAGATAGCCGTTCTCCTCGCGCAGAGGCATGAGATGAGCGACGCCGCCGGCGAGAATCACGCCGTTGTAATGTACGGGGTAACAGGGATTCGGAACAAGCACCAGATCGCCCTGATTAAGATACGCCATGCACAAATGAGCTATTCCTTCTTTTGAACCTATAAGAGCAACCGCTTCCGTTTCGGAATCCAGTTTTACGTTAAACCGTCCTTTGTACCAGTCGCAAACGGCTTTTCTGAATTTGGGCATGCCCTTGGCCTGCGGATAACGGTGCGTGCGCGGATGAAGCGTTACCGTGTCCACAAGACGGTCAACAACGCATTTGGGCGTGGGTAAATCAGGGTTCCCCATACCCATATCAATCACATCCTGCTTGTTGGCATGAGCGCGGTTTTTCAGAACGTCTATCGCTCCGAAAAGATACGGCGGCAGATTTTTTATTTTATCCGACGGGCTTATCATTTTTACGCCCCTACCACTGCGGCGTCACCGTCATTATTTCTTTCGCTATATCAGGGTACTTCGCTATAAAGCGAAGCTCGTCGCTGATAAGCGGCTTCTGTGTGTGCACATTGGCGTAACGGACAAGCTCCAGAATTTTCTTGGCTTCATTTTGGTCTTTGAATTTCACTTCAAGTTTGTCATAAACGTTTCTGAAACCTTTTATCCCCGAATATTCGCCCACAATTATCTGCCGGCCTGTCTCTATGACCTCCTGCCCGCCGCGGCCCAGCTCCTCATAATCGTAAAGCTCGTAATTCCGCCTGTCTTTGAGCGCGCCGTCTGCGTGAATTCCGGATTCGTGAGAGAAAGCGTTTCCTCCGGTGCCCGGCTGATTTATAGGTATGGGCACGCCGAAACAGTATGACGCATACTGGGCAAGCTTCCATGAACGTTTCAGATTTATTTTTCCGCCGAGACGGTATTTTCCGCCGAAACCCGAAGATTTTTGAATGGCCAGAATTACGGACAGAAGATCGGCGTTGCCCGCGCGCTCGCCCATGCCGTTAACAGTGGTGTTTATGTAAGCGTCACATCCGGCGTCAACGGCGGCTTTGGCGCCGGCGATTGAATTGGCAACAGCCATTCCCAGATCATTGTGACAGTGCGTCTCAATGGGGATGGATACCGTTTTCGCGAGTTCATAAATTCTGTCATAAATCGTAAAAGGGTCGTCGTAGCCGAGAGTGTCGCAGTAGCGTATCCTGTCAGCTCCGGCTGCTTTCGCCGCAAGAGAGAAGGCCTTAAGAAAACCCATCTCGGTACGCGAAGCGTCTTCGGCATTTACACCGACCGATTCCGCGCCTAATTTTTTGGCGAGGATTACGCTTTTTTTCATCATCTCTATAACATCTTTTTCGCCGAATTTCCCCTGAAATTTATTTTCTATCATCTGACGTGACGTTGATATGGATACATTTAAATGTTTGATCTCCGGCACATTTCTGAAAGTGCACTCCACATCCTCCGGCACGGCGCGAATCCATCCTTCCAGCCGGATTTTTTTGAGAGCCCCTGCTTTAACCAGCTGGAGATTGGCATTGAGATATGCTTTTTCATGATTGGTCAACGGAAAACCGAATTCGGACTGGAATATACCCATCTTATCCAAATAAATATTGAGCAGTGTTTTTTCAAGTTTAGCCAGGCCCAGCTTAGCGGTCTGCACACCGTCGCGGTTTGTCACATCAATTATAAATATTTTCGCCATCTTCCCTCCAAAAAGGGGACGTCCTTCTTTTTCCAAAGCCTTTGCCTGCCTTATTCAGAAACTTCTGTAACCGCAAGCTTTAGCTTGCGCGCATTCCTCAATGAATAATCCAGGTTATCTTTATTTTCGGACGCCGCCAATTAGCTGAATTATAATCAACATAACGCCATTAGTCAATTTTTTAGCGTGTCGGAGTGGACGTTTTTATATTATGGGGCTCGCCCGAAATGGCAGACGTTGAAGCAGGGGCTGAGCCGGCGGACATATCTGGAACCGTGCCGGAAGACTTCGCAAGGCCGTCGCCGCCATAACGGAAACCCGACCCGATTTTGCCGTTTTCTATCAGAGATTTGACGGGGTTGAGCCATTCAATTCCTGAATAGGGCCCTTTGCGTCCCCAGAAAACGCGCGATAAATCATTCACGAAAATGCCTTTGGGTTTCAGCACTTTTTTCGCCCGGGCAAGACGCATTGCGAATTTCTCCGGCGCAGGCGGCTTCTCCGAAAACTGATGCACATTAAAATCTATCTGATTTCCTATTATGAAATTAACGCCGCTCGCGTCATATTTTTCCCATTGAGACAGAAGATTGTCAAATTGCCTGTCGTCGCACTCGTAAAGCATCACCGCCTGAAAATCGGCGCCGGCATCCTGAAACATAACAGGGTCCTGGCCGTGCTGATGGCCCATCTGCCACGATAATACAAAAACCCACAGGGGTTTCTCGCTTTTGACTTCCTCTTTTATCCTCTCAATGCACAGCGATGATTTGCGCGCTCTCCACCAGTTCCACAAATCCTGCAAAGCGTAATTTTTCTTTTTGAAAATCTCCCTCGCCAGATAAAGCGCCCGCGCAGGGTTTTCTTTCGGCGCAAGCGGCAAATCTATATCCATTTCCTCAAAAAATTCATCCGTAAGCTCAAAACCGCCCTGCACCGGCCGTATGTAATCCAGCCCCAGAAAATCCGCGGCGGATGTGTCCATCCGCCTCATAATTTTTATTATGTCTTTCAGCCGCTTGTTGTCTCCTATGGATATTCCTCTTGATTGCTTAAGACAATCATTGGGCAAACTGTAATCAATTCCGTAAGTATAACCGATATTTTCATCTCTCTTGCCCACGACGATATACGCGGCCGTCCACGCGCCTATGCGCATTTTTCTTTTATGGGCTTCCGCGCAAAGATCATCCAGCATTTTGAGATTATTTTTTACCCAGGGGGAATCCGCGGGAAGCGACTTGCCAAAAAAAGCCGTTTGGGCGGCGAGATAAAGAAGAGTGTCCATCTTCATGTATTCAACCCAGTCAAAGATACTTTCCCATGATTTGATTTCGCCCGACGGAGTGGGTATACGCCGTGTTTTTAAATTCTTCGTGTTCTCCCAGTTCATGGCATTGAGCGGAAATTTTATATCTGCCGGTTTTCTTCTGGTAACAGCGAAAACAGCCGGTAAAAATCTGTTTCTTTCGGACTCCAGCGGATGGAAAACGCGCGCCTCATAAAACCCCTCTTCAGCGTTCCAGGGTATGGGGAAACGCGCTACAGACTTTCCGTCTTTAACGCGAAAACTATAAGCCACGCGCCCGCCAATTCCCATTACAGGCATATTATTTCTGAAAACGACAAGGCGGTGATTCGCCGTAAGCACGCCGTCAAATTCAAATGAGGCAATGTGATAATGTTTGAAGAAATCCCTGTCGGAGCGCAGCGGTTTTTTATCCGCGATAAAATAACCGTACAGCAGCAAAAACAAAACAAAAGGTATGATGTAAATTATTTTTCTGAAATTCATTTTACTTTTTGCCCCTACGGGACTTTGCCCCCTGGAAGAATCGAACTTCCATCCCAGGCTTCGGAGGCCCGTACTTTATCCGTTAAGCTAAGGGGGCGTGAATTTTTTTCCGCCGGCGAGAAATTCATTCCTGGTGTATACACGCTAAAATATCATCCAGCATTTTCTCGGCTTTTGCCGCGTCCATCCCGGAGACTATTCCGCCGCCGCGGGCGAATTTCGCGGACCCGCCGCCCCTGACTCCGGCCAGCTCAGAAAAAAGAGACGCTATTTTTTCCGCCGAAAAACCCTTTTCAATAAATTTGTCGGACGCTTTGCATACAAAAAAGAATTTTCCGTCGGCCAGGCTGTAGGCGAAGACCAGGCAATTCTCGCGGGCGAACACTTCATCGGCGGCCTGAGCGGCAGAAGCGGCATTATCCGCGCGGCAGATAAATGCCCCTTTTAAATTTTCTATTTTACGGGGCAATGCCTTTCCCGCGGAATCGCCGGTTTTCTTCTTTTGTTTGACATCTTCTAAAAGTTTGTCTATTTTCTTTTCAATATCATTCACCGGCGTTTTGAGTTTGAGAGCGCTTCTTTGAAGAAGCGCTTCTTTTTCGCTCAAAAATTTCATCACACCGGAACCTGTCACCGCCTCTATTCTTCTGATTCCCTGAGCCAGCGCTTTGTGCGATACAATTTTAAAAAGCCCTATCTGTCCGGTTCTTGAAACATGACAGCCGCCGCAAAACTCGGCGCTGAAGGCGTTATCCGGCGCGGGCGACCCCATGGCCACAAGCCTGACGACATCGCCGTATTTTTCATCAAAAAAATGCAGCGCCGTAAATTTTTTAGCGTCTTCCAAACTGTGCTCCGTTTTATAAACTTCCATATCATCCATCACAGCGCTGTTTACTATATTCTCAACTTCATTCAATCCTTCCGGAGAAATTTTACCGGAAACAGTGAAATCAAAGCGCAGGCCGGCCTCGTCCACCGCAGAGCCCGCCTGATGAACCTCGCCCCCGGCGACACGGCGCAAAGCCGCCTGAAGAAGATGGGTCGCGCTGTGATTCCTTTCTATGTTTCTTCTGCGCGCGATATCCACCGAACAGGTGACCTTATCTCCGACGGCAAGAGAGCCCTTTATAATTTTTATTCTGTGAAAAACGGTTTTTCCCACACGTCTGACGTCAAGAACCCGCGCGAAAAAAGAATCTTTTTTTAAAGACCCTTCATCAGACGCCTGCCCGCCCGACAGAGCGTAAAAAGGCGTGCGGTTTAAAACGACCAACTCTTCGGAAAGCTCACCGCATCCAGCATCCGCCGTTTTAGGCGCGAATATGCTTTTCACTTCATCATCGCCGGCAAGTATCATTTTTACTTCCGCCTCAAGCTCCGTCCTGTCATAGCCTTCAAAGCGGGTTTCGCCGGCATCAGCCGCGGCGGATTTCAGGCGCTTTTCATCGGCGGCGCCTGAGCCCGTCCATGAGGAACGGGATTTTTCCTTTGACTCATCTGTGAGGCGCTCGAAAACATCCTCACCCACCGAAAAAGAATACGACGCGGCTATGTCCCTGATTAATTCCACAGGAAAACCGTAAGTGGTATAAAGGTCAAAACAAAGCTCGCCGGGAATGCACTTTTTCTCTTTAATTTCTTTCATACAGCTATCCAATATATTCATCCCCGTTTCCAGAGCTTTTTCAAATCTTTCCTCCTCGTTTTTTATCTCCATGGCTATATGCGACGCGTTCTGCGCGAGAGAGGGATAAGCTTTTCCGAAAATATCAAAAACCGGATTGATCGCTTTATAAAGAGGAATTTTCAGCTTTATTTTTCGCGATGAAACCATAGCCCGCCTTATGAGCCGATGGAGAATATAACCCCTGCCCGTGTTGGACGGTAACACTCCGTCGTCTATCATAAAAACGGCGGCGCGCGCGTGATCCGCTATGCGCCTTATGTGAACAGCGGCGCCGGCAGAACTGTTTTCGGCGACAAAATCAACAATAGGTTTGATAAGGTCTGTTTCATAATTTGATTTGAAGCCGTTTATAACCGCCAGCAGCCTTTCAAGCCCCATACCCGTGTCTATGTTTTTCTGTTTAAGAAGCACCCTCTCGCCTGATTTCTTTTTATCAAATTCCGTGAAAACGAGATTCCACACCTCAAGCCAGCGGTCGCAGCTGCATCCGGGAGCGCATGACTTTTTTCCGCAGCCCTCGGATGCGCCCTGGTCATAAATAATTTCCGAACAATATCCGCAGGGTCCGGTTTCGCCCATTTCCCAAAAATTGTCCTCATCGCCTAACTTCACTATTTTTTCTTCACCCAGAAATTTTTCCCAGAGTTTATGCGCCTCGGCATCATCGCGGTGAACCGTGGCATAGAGCTTTTCCTTGTCAAGACGCAGAACCCGCGTAAAGAATTCCCAGGCAAGGCGAATCGCCTCTTCCTTAAAGTATCCGCCTGCCGAAAAATTGCCCAGCATCTCAAAAAAAGTCAGGTGCCGGGCCGTCAGGCCCACCTGTTCTATATCGGATGTCCTCACGCACTTCTGAATTGAAACGGCTTTCGGGGGCAACATAGGGATGAGCCCCAAAAACATATCCTTGAACTGCACCATACCGGCAGTTGTAAAAAGCAGGGACTGATCGTCAGGGACAAGTGATATGGACGGATACAGCTTGTGCCCCTGCTCCGTGAAATAATCCAGAAAACATTTTCTCAACTCTTCATGCGTCATTAAAATCCCGCCTCCGTTAATTTTTGAACAAATTATAGATTATACCGCCAAGATAATCAACTGAACGCGTTAAATCATCTAAAATCCAACCCAATCCGGAACGGGGTATTTTGAATTCCTATTTTTTGTAATCAACTGCCGTAAGACATTTTATTCCTTGACAGGATTATCGGTATTTGATAAATTAGCACTTAACCGCCCGAGGTGCTAAATTATGATAAAAGGTATAAAAAGAGAATTTCTGGACAGCGAAATGCGAAAGAGGCAGATACTGCTTTCGCTTGTGAAGGAATTTATTATTTACCGCCGGCCCATGGGTTCAAAGCACCTGAACGCGAAATACAATCTTGGTGTCTCGCCGGCGACCATACGCAATGTGCTGGCCGCACTTGAACAAGAGGGTTATCTCAGCCATGAATCGCAGTCTTCAGGAAGAATTCCCACAGCCTCCGGCCTTAAATTTTATATAGACAGCATATTGGCCCGCGGGGAAATCATGAACGGCGCAAAAATAACGGGCCTTTCGCGAGCTTCGGTACACCAGGGCGCGGCGTCCGCGCAGTCGCCGTTCGGAACGGATGAAAGATATATGCTTGAGCAGGCATGCCGCCTTCTTTCAGAATACTCAAACTGGGTCGGCCTCACCTGCTTCGTGGATGAAAAAGCTGATTATCTGGATTTTGACATTAAAATGATAGCGCCGGATAAACTGCTTATTTTTATAATCAGCCGGAACGGCGATATATCCAAAACGATTATCAGGCCCGCGCAGAAAATAACGCAAAGCTCTTTTAACTTTATAAGGAATTATCTCAAAAAAGAAAAGGCGGAGGAAGGCTCGCGAGACGAAAAACAAAGCAATCTTTACATAAAAAACGCTGAAATAATAAACGCTATCCGCCTTCAGATAGAGAATCTTTCAAAAAACAGGGAAATGCAGCTTCTGACAAGCGTCAATCCATCGGTGCTCAAAAGAAGCGCGGGTATTCTCGGAGAAATATTCTCTCTTATAGAAGAAAAGCGGGCGCTTCTTTCCTGCATAGAAGCGTCTTTGCCGGAAAACGATTATGATATCACTTTTTGCCAGAGCCATCTTCCTGACACTTACGGGGACCTTACCGTTGTGATATCTGATTTCAATATAAATGGTAAACGCTATATCTGCGGCGTTCTTGGCTCTAAATATATGGATTATATGCACATACTGCCGCTTGTAAAAGGCACAGCCTGCGAAGCGGCAAAATATCTTATGGAGGTTTTATAAAAATGAGCGATAAAAATAACAATAAACCGGGGGGCGAAAAAGAAGAGCCGGAAACGTTGTGCGGTATAGACGCGGCGGCGGATACAGGGTTAGATGGCGAGTCCCAAGCGACGCCCGAAACAAAAGAAAAAATAGCGGAACTTAATATTTTGTCGGGAGCGCTTAATAAGGAAAAGGATAAAGCTGAAAATTACTACAATCAGCTTGTAGCTTTGAAAGCCGAATTTGAAAACTATAGAAAACGCTCGGAAAGAGAATCGGCGCAAATGGCCTCTTACGGGAAAAAGACAGCTATCAAAGAGTTTCTTCCCGTGATGGACAATATGCTCCGTTTTGAAGAGGCTGTTAAAGGCGGGGACTTTCACTCACCCATGGCCGAAGAGGGGATGAAAATTATTATAAAAGAACTGAAAAAAATATTCGCCGCGCTGGGGGTAAAACAAATGGACTGCGTCGGAAAAGAATTTTCGCCCCATATTCACGAGGCCGTTTTTAAAGAGCAAACGAATGAATTCAAAGACGGCTCAATTATAAAAATAGTGAGCAACGGATATTATCTGGGACAAGAGATGCTGAAACCGGCAATGGTTGTAATAGCCGAAAATACTTCGGAAAAAAAAGACGAAACGATTATGAAAGAATCAAATGATAAGGACGTGGAATAAGAAGTGAATGAATGTTGAGAGGAGGAAAATAAAATGGCACATGTTTTAGGTATTGATTTGGGTACGACGAATTCCTGTATGGCGATAATGGAGGGGGGCAAACCTTCTATTATACCAAACGCGGAAGGAGAGAGAACGACTCCGTCCATAGTGGCCTTCACTGAAAAAGGCGAGGAACTGGTGGGAATGCTTGCAAAAAGACAGGCAATAACAAACTCCGAAAGAACAATATTTTCAACCAAGAGATTTATGGGGAGAAAACTTTCAAGCAGCACAATCGCGGAAGACAAAAAAATTGTTCCTTATACTCTCACGGAATCTTCAAACGGAGATGTGCGTATGCGCATAAAAGGCAGGGATTACAGCCCGCCGGAAATATCCGCGAAAATTCTGATGAAAATGAAAAAAGACGCCGAAAGCCATCTCGGCGAAACCATAACAGAGGCCGTGATAACAGTTCCCGCATATTTCAACGATTCCCAGAGACAGGCCACTAAAGAAGCCGGAGAAATAGCGGGGCTGAAAGTGCTCCGGATCATAAACGAACCCACGGCGGCGGCGCTCGCCTACGGTATGGATAAGAAAAAGAATGAGCTGGTGGCGGTTTATGACCTCGGCGGCGGCACCTTTGACATATCAATTCTTGAGGTTGGTGAGTCCGAAGGCGCATTCACCGTTGAGGTGCAGTCAACTAACGGTGACACGCACCTGGGGGGCGACGATTTCGACCATATTATTATAAACTGGCTGAGCGACGAATTCAAAAAAAGCAGCGGCATAGATCTCAAAAACGACAACATGGCTCTGCAGCGCCTGAAAGAAGCCGCGGAAAAAGCCAAATGCGAACTATCCACGTCGCTGGAAAGCGAAATCAACCTTCCCTTTATCACCGCGGACGCGGCGGGGCCCAAGCATCTGAGTATAAAGCTCACGCGCTCAAAATTAGAACAGCTAATCGGAGATCTCGTCCAAAAAACGCTCGCGCCATGCAAAAAAGCGCTGGACGACGCGAAGGTAAGCGTCGGCGATATAAAGGAAGTTATTCTTGTCGGCGGACAGACGCGCATGCCGCTCGTGCAGGAGGAAGTGAAAAAATTCTTCAAAAGAGAACCTCATAAAGGCGTCAACCCCGACGAAGTGGTCGCGCTGGGCGCCGCCATACAGGGCGGCATAGTCAAAGGCGATGTCAAAGACGTTCTTCTTCTTGATGTCACGCCCCTGTCGCTGGGTATAGAAACGATGGGCGGGGTGTTCACAAAACTTATTGACAGAAACACAACCATCCCGGTGGGAAAAAGTCAGATTTTTTCAACCGCAGCCGACAGTCAGCCGGCTGTGACGGTGCATGTCCTGCAGGGCGAACGGCCCATGGCGAAAGACAATAAGTCACTCGGGCAGTTTGAGCTTTCTGGTATACCGCCGGCGCCAAGAGGCGTGCCGCAGATAGAAGTGAAATTTGACATAGACAGAGACGGCATTCTCAAAGTCACCGCCCAGGACAAAGCCACGGGAAAATCACAGGATATCATCATAAAATCATCTTCAGGATTAAGCGAGGATGAAGTGGAAAAGCTCACAAAAGAAGCCAAGGAACACGAAGAGGAAGACAACAGAAAGAAAAAAGTCATAGAATCAAAAAATGAGCTTGATAATCTGATTTATTCAGTTGAAAAAAGCATTAAAGATTTCGGCGACAAAATATCCGCAGAACAAAAAGCCAGTATAGAAAAAGCTGCCTCGGACGCGAAAGAAGCTCTTAAAAGCGATGACGCCGAAAAAATAACAGCGGCCAAAGAAACGCTTGAAAAGGCCTCCCACGCTCTGGCGGCGGAAGCTTACAAAAAGACCTCGGAAAATCAGAAGGGGAGCGGCCCCGATGCGGAAAATGAAAGCGGTAAAGAAACTAATTCCTCATCCGGACCCGGCGCCGGGGGAGAACCAAAAGACAATGTTGTTGATGCTGAAGTTGAGGAAGAAGACGAAAATAAAGGCTAGAACTAATGACTGGAAAACAGGATTATTATGAGATTCTCGGTGTCGCTAAGGACGCCTCCGCCGCGGACATAAAATCGGCTTACCGGAAACTCGCTCTGAAGTATCATCCCGACAGGGTCGTGGAATCCGAGAAAAAAACTGCCGAAGAAAAATTCAAAAAAATATCCGAGTCATACGCCGTCCTCTCCGACCCGCAGAAAAGACAGCAGTATGATCAGTTCGGCCATGCGGGAATTGACTCCCGTTACAGCACCGAAGATATTTTCCGCGGCGCTGATTTCGGCGATTTTTCCGATATACTCCGCAGCGCTTTCGCGGGCATGGGCGGTTTCAGCGGCAGTTTCGGCGGAGGAAGAGAGCGCCAGGAAACTTCACGGGGCCAGGACATAGAAATGAGGCTGACTGTAACGCTGGAGGAAGCTTTCAGCGGAACAGAAAAAGAAATAGGTTACGCGAGAGCAAAAAAATGCCAGGTTTGCGGAGGAACGGGAGCCAAAGCCGGCACCAAACCATCAACATGTCCCATGTGCAGAGGGAAAGGAAGCATAACGGAGGGCAGCTTTATCTTTTCCATGCAGCGGCCCTGCCCGGAATGCGCGGGGCGCGGGCAGATAATAAAACATAAATGCCCGTCTTGCGCGGGCCACGGCCTTGTAAAAAAAAGAGAAACATTGAAAATAAAAGTGCCGCGGGGGGTGATATCGGGCACGTCTTTACGCGTTAAAGATAAAGGTTATGAATCGCCCGAGGGCGTGGCTGGAAATCTCTATGTTCTGGTAGAAGTGAGACCCCACCAAAATTTTGAGAGACATGAAAATGACCTTTACACAAAAATAGAAATACCTTTTCCCGTCGCGGTGCTCGGGGGAACAATAAAAGCGCACGCCATAAACAAAACTGTGCAGATGAAAATCCCTCCCCACTGTCCCAGCGGACAAATTTTCCGGCTTCATGGCTACGGCATGCCTCGGCTTAACGCCGCTTACTCGGGAGACCTCTTTGTGACGGTATCAATATATGTCCCCAAAAAAGTGCCGGCGGAGGCGAAAAAACTTCTTGAGGAATATATGAAAATAATGGAACAGGAAGAGAAGCCATTTTATAAAAATCTTTTCGGATGACGCAGTTTTATGTTCCTTCCATAGACGGGGAAATCCAGAAGGAAGAGGCTCATCACATTATAAATGTGCGGAGATTAAAAACAGGCGATATTATAAATATATTTGACGGCGACGGGCATTCCGCGAGCGCGCGGATAGAAAACATTCGGAAAAATCCCGCTCACGTGGAAATATCTATTCTGGAAAAAAGGAGCCACCCCGTGAAGGATGTGGAAATACGCCTGTTTCTCTCGGTTATAAAATCGTCTGCCATGAAAATCGCGGTTCAGAAATGCACGGAACTCGGCGTCACAAGAATAAGCCCTTTGCGGACATCCCGAACGGTGAGCAGGACGACAAACCGTAACCAACTGGAAAAAATTATCATAAATGCCTGCGGCCAATGCGGCAGGTATTATATTCCCTCACTTGACGAAGTCAAAGATTTTTTGATAGGTATTAAGGATTATTCGCAGGATTGTACCGCGGGTTTTATACTTTTGGAAGGCCGCGGGCCTTTGAAAATCCGTGAAAAAACACGGAAAATAGCAATTTTTGTGGGACCCGAAGGCGGGTTCACAGACAGCGAAATAGATTCGGCCGCCGAAGCCGGGCTCACGCAGGTTTCCATAGGAACCTGCACGCTCCGCAGCGAAACCGCGGCAATCGCCGCTTTGGCGCGGGTGATAGAGTAAGAATTAAGAGAGGTCAGTTTTAAAACTGGTTAAGCGGGGATATAGAATTGATTCTGTCCCCGGGAGGGATAAATTGCAGAAGAAGATTAAGAAGAAAACTCACAGGGGAGCAGCGAAAAGATTCCGGCTCACCGCAAATGGAAAAGTGAAAAGGGCTCATGCCGCGAAAAGCCATCTTAACGGCGGAAAACGCCGCAAACAGCTGAGACACCTGAAAAAGAAAGATTATGTTGACGGAACGCAGGAAAAACTTATCCGTTCCATTATATAACGCCGCAGGAGGACAAAGAAAATCATGGAAATAAGCGCAAAAAAGTTGCTTGAAGTGGGTTCCCATTTCGGGCACAGAAAAAACAAATGGAATCCCAAAATGGGAAAATACATATACACCGTACGCAACAGCATACACATAATCAACATAGAACAAACCGTTAAACTCCTGGAAGATGCTCTGAATTTCGTACAAAAAACCGTCAGTGACGGCGGCATAATACTTTTTGTCGGAACAAAAAAACAGGCGCAGTCCACTATTGAGGAAGAAGCCAAAAGATGCGGAATGCCTTATATATCACACAGATGGTGGGGCGGCCTTTTTACCAACATTAAGCAGATAAGCGACAGTATTGCTAAATACAAAGATCTTGAGAAAAATATAGCCACCTACTCAAAGCATAAAAAAATCTACGCGAAAATGATGCGCAAACTGGAAAAAATGGAAAGAGACCTGAAAGGGCTTAAAGATTTTTATGAACTTCCCGCGGCCGTTTATATAGTGGACCCGCATCTGGAAGAAATCGCCGTCAAGGAAGCTCGTCTGGTGAACATTCCCATAATCTCTCTTCTTGACACTGACTGCAATCCCGACATTATAGATTATCCCATACCCGCCAACGACGACGCGCTCAGAAGCGTGAAACTTATAACCAGTTTGATTGCGGATGCCGTGCTTGAAGCCAAAGGTATCTCGCAAAAAGCGGAAGATATTCCTGAAGAGGAACAAAACGCAAAAACGGAAATAACTCAGGCGGCCCAGGAGATTTGAAATGGAAATAACAACAGATTTGATAATGAAACTCAGGAAGCTCACAAACGCGGGTATTATGGACTGCAAAAACGCTCTCAAAGAATCCAACTGTGATATTGAAGGCGCGCGAAAAATACTCAGAGAAAAAGGCATACTTAAAATGCTGTCGCGTTCCGACAGGCTTAGTGATGAAGGGCAGATTTTCGCCTACATACACCCCGGCGGGAAAGTCGGCGTGCTCGTGGAAATAGCATCTGAAACTGATTTCGTCGCCAAAAGTGATAATTTCACAAAACTGCTGAAAGAAACAGCGCTTCAGATAGCCGGCATGAAACCATCCTATATACAAAAAGAAGATGTGCCTGAGAGTGTCCTGGAGGAAGAAAAAAAACTTCTTCTCAAAAACACCGACCTTTCCAAAAAACCCGCGCAAATGGCGGAGAAAATAGTGGAAGGAAAGCTATCCAAATTTTATGACTGCGTATGCCTGCTTGAACAGCCTCATTTCAGGAACGAGAAGGTAAAATTCAAAGATTATTTCAATGAAGAGGCTTCTGCTTTCGGTGAAGCTATAAAAATAACCCGCTTTACCAGATACGAAATCGGCCAGTGAGCCCATCAGAACATAAAAATACGCAAAAAAAAACACGTCGCCGCATAATTGTTTTAAAGGTGAGCGGCGAAGCCTTCGGCGGGGGAGAAAATCCTCTTGACGAAAAAAAAATCTCCTATCTCACGTCGGAAATAGCTTCCGTTAAAGGCGCATCCATTGTCATTGTTCCCGGCGGCGGCAACATACTCCGCGGGGAATCGCTTAAAAACCGCGGTTACGACAAGGCGGACTCCGATTATCTGGGAATGCTTTCAACTGTATACAACTCCGTCTGCTTAAAACACGCTCTGGCCAAAAAAGGCCTGCGATGCCGTTTATTCAGCGCTCTGTCAATTGACAAAATAACTATTCCGTACAATCCCGAAGCCGCGCTTACGGCCCTGCGCGCGGGAGAATGCGTTATCGTCGCCGGAGGTACGGGGAATCCTTTTGTGACGACGGATTCCGCCGCGGCGCTGCGCGCGCTTGAACTCGGCGCAGATATTCTGATTAAAGCCACAAAAGTGAACGGCGTTTATTCCGACGACCCCATAATAAACAAAAAGGCTGTTTTTTTTAAAACTCTTTCCTACGAAGAAGCGGTCAGAAAAAATCCGCGCGTCTGCGACAGGACAGCTTTGACAATGCTTTCAAACTCAAATATAAAATTTATGGTGTTGAATATTTTCAAGCCGGGCAATATAAAAAAAGCTGCGGGCGGGAAATGTCCCGGAACGCTTATAAGTTAGCCAAAAATAAAATTGCGGAGGCCTGTAAGGAGGAAAATAATATGACTGAATTCCAAAAAAACGCTGAAAAAATTATGGGAAACCTGAAAGAGGAGCTCGGAAAGATAAGAACCTCGCGCGCATCTGAAGGAATTCTGGACACCGTAACGATCCCTTATTACGGTCAGGAATCACCCATCAAAAGCTGCGCCGCAATCAACGTGCCCAATGCAAAAACTATAGAAATCCATCCGTGGGACATCAAGATGACACAGGTTATAGCCAACGCTATTTTAAAAGCCAACATAGGATTCACGCCTCAAATAATAGGAAACGCCGTGCGTCTTACTATGCCGCCCATGACAGGAGAAAGAAGAGAACAGGTTTCAAAAATAGTGGGCAGCGTCTGCGAAGAACACAAGGTGAGTATACGAAATCTCCGGCGCAAAAAATTAAGTGAACTTGCCGAGCAGGAAAAAGAAAAAGAAATTTCGAAAGACCAGCGGCACGGTGTAGAAAAAGAATTGCAGAAAAGTGTTGATATTATCATAAAAACTATTGACGAAATATTCACGAAAAAAGAAAAAGAAATAATGGCAGAATGATAAACACACCGCGTCACATAGCCATAATAATGGACGGCAACGGCCGCTGGGCAAAAGAAAAACATCTTCCCCGGATGAAGGGCCATGCCGCCGGAGCGGAAGCCGTCCGGCGTACGGTGGAAGCCTGCCGGGAACTGGGAATCGGGTATCTCACCCTTTTCGCTTTTTCAACAGAAAACTGGAAAAGAAGTAAATCGGAAGTAAAATTTCTTTTTTCCCTGCTGGGCCGGTTTCTTGTTGGCGAGAAAAAAAATATGCTGAAAAACGGTATAAAATTCAGCGTAATCGGTGATGTGTCCGCGTTGCCGGAAGGCCTTGTGAAAAAAATAAATGCCATAAAAACCGTCACCCGGAATATGGACAAACTCACCCTCACTCTCGCTCTCAACTATGGTTCCCGAAACGAAATAGCAAGAGCCGTTAAAAAACTTTTATCCGCGAAGCCGCCGGATAATATTGAAAAAGCTTTTGCGGATGCGCTGGACACAAAAGATATGCCCGATCCTGATATAATTATACGCAGCTCGGGGGAAATGCGCCTCTCTAATTTTCTTCTTTACCAGGGGGCTTATTCGGAATTATATTTTACAGACACTCTCTGGCCGGATTTCGGGAAAAAAGACCTCGTCAAAGCCATTAAGGTATATTCCGATAGAGATAGACGCTTTGGAGGATACTAAATGAAACAGAGACTTATAACGGCTGCGGTGGCAATACCCGTCATTCTGACTTTTATCTGGGTCGGGACTCTGCCTTTTTTTATAATTGTCTCGGCTGTTTTGATGATTGCCCAGTATGAGTTTTACAGCATTGTCGGAACATCGCAGCTGTCGCCCCAAAAAGCGATTTGCCTTCCCGCGGGTTTTTTAATACTTGCCGCCGCTTATCTGCGCTCTCCGGACATGCTTATGTCCACGCAGAAAGGAATCCCCGCTTTTGTGCTGACTCTTTCGCTCGGACTTCTTATCATCGGACATCTTTTCAGCAAAAATATACGCTATTTTATTGAATCAATGGGCGTGTCTCTGATGGGAATCTTTATGATTCCCTGGCTCGGAAGCTATTTTATACTGCTGCGGGACATCGCCCCTTACGGCAAAGAATATTTTTATATGCTGATAGTGGGAGTGTGGGTGGTCGATACCGCCGCTTACGCCGCGGGAACAAAATACGGCATAAAAAAACTGGCTAAAACAATAAGTCCTAAAAAAACCGTTATCGGCGCGATTGCCGGAGTGATCGCGGGAGTGGCCTTCGCGTTTCTCTGGAATGCCGCTTACGCGGAAATAAAATTTCTTAATTACATAGATCTTATCGTCATGGGGCTAATAGTGGGTATCGCCGGACAAATAGGGGATCTTGCCGAATCCATGGTCAAACGCGCGGGCCTTGTTAAGGACAGCGGTAACATGTTTCCCGGGCACGGCGGAGCTTATGACAGAATTGACAGCCTTCTGCCGGCGGCGGCGCTTCTTTACTACTATATCGTTATCTTCGTGCGATGAGCGAGCGCCCGCCAAAAAATATCTGCCTTATGGGTTCGACCGGTTCCATCGGACGGCAGGCGATTGATGTAATAACGGGCTCGCGTAATTTCAGAATAGTTTCAATGTCCGCGCATTCCAACACCTCTCTTTTTACAAAACAGATAAAAAAAATAAAACCTGAAACAGCGTGCATAACGAATAGCGAGGCCTTTAAAAAATACGGGAGAACAACCGCGGGCCCGACAAAAATATTTCCGCCCGAAAAATTGAGTGCACTCTGCTCGGACAAAAAAATAGATATTGTTCTTGCGGGATCATCCGGAAGCTCCGCTCTTATTCCTATATTAGACGCTCTTTCAAAAGGCAAAACCGTCGCCATAGCCAACAAAGAACCTATCGTCATGGCAGGGGACATTTTATGCGCCGCCGCTAAAAAACACGGCGGGAAAATACTACCGGTGGATTCCGAACACAGCGCTGTTTTCCAATGCATTGAAAATTCAAAAGCGCCGGCTGAAAAAATCTATATAACAGCATCCGGCGGCGCGATTCTCGGCGCCGGACGAAAAAAAATCTCGCCCGAATTTATACTCGCCCACCCCGTCTGGAAAATGGGTAAAAAAATAACGGTGGATTCTTCCACCGGAATGAACAAAGGCCTTGAAGTGATTGAAGCTCATCACCTTTTCGCGATGGATTTTTCCAAAATCAAGGTGCTGCTCCACCCGAAGGCGCTGATTCACGGAATGGTTGAATTTGCCGACGGCAGCGTGTCAGCTTATCTTTCCGCCCCCGACATGAGAATACCCATAAGCTACGCCCTAAATTATCCCCAAAAAATGAAGATGCGCAATTTTATGGATTTTTCAAATATGAATCTGACTCTGGAAAAATACCCCGCGGAAAAATTTATATGTTTTAAGCTCGCTCTTGAAGCCGGAAAAAAGGGCGGGTTGTATCCCGCCTCGCTCGTCGGAGCGAACGAAACGGCCGTAAGCGCCTTCCTTGCCAAACGCATTCCTTTCGCGCGGATCGCCCATATCATAAAAAAAACTCTTTCTGAAACGCCGGATATGCGCTATAATATCCCCAACGTATTGCGTATTGAAAAATGGGCGAAAGAATATGCGGAGAAACTTATAAAATGAATATCGGTTATCTATTAGAGAGAATCGCGAACATCGTTACACCCGTCAACATCCTGCATGTGATTTATATATTGCTGGCTATCAGCCTTGTTATAGTTATACACGAATTCGGCCATTACGCCGCCGCGAAGCTCATAGGCGTTTATGTTGAAAAATTCTCACTTGGATTCGGACCGGTTATTATTAAAATAAAAAGGGAGACAGAATTTCTTATATCACTCATACCTCTCGGAGGTTATGTTAAAATGAAAGGCGAACATCCTTTTGAGAAAAAAGAAACTTCTTCTGACGGATTTTTTTCAAAAACCCCGCTGCAAAGAATTTTTGTCGTCACAGCCGGCCCCGCGGGAAACTTCTTTCTCGGTTTTTTCATATTATTCATCACAACATGGGCGGGCGGCAAACTTATTATGCAGAATCTGTCAAAGGCGGGTGATATAATTCCCGGCTCCGCCGCTGAAAGCGCCGGCCTCTCCCAGGGCGACAGTATAATTGCCATAAACGGCCATCCCATGGAGAAATGGGACGACCTCGTTTCCGCCATTCACCCCAACGCCGGCAAAGAACTGCTTTTTCTTATTGAAAGAGACGGCAAACGTTTCACAAAAAAAATGACTCCCCAACTTGAAAAACAAACAGGCGTCGGGCTTATCGGCATTACCGCTCCTTACACAAGAGCATCCATCCCGCCGCATAGGGCTTTTATAACAGCCGCCGATAGAAGCGCCGGAATTGTCATACTGACCGCTAAATTTCTCATACTGACCATAGCTGGAAAAGTGAAAGCTGAAGTCACAGGCCCCGTAGGCATAGCCTCAATAATGAAAGACAAAATCCAACAGGGCTGGATCGCGTTTTTTGAACTCGTGGCGCTGCTCTCCCTTAACCTCGGACTGATAAATTTATTTCCCATTCCTATTCTTGATGGCGGGCATGTGGTCATCTTCACGTGGGAAAGCATCACAAAAAAATTCCCGTCGGAAAAAGCTTACGGCATCATGCAGACAATAGGATTGGCTTTTCTGATTCTTATAATGGTAGCGGCCACCCGTTCCGACCTTCTCCGCATATTCGGATAAACAATCAGCGCCGATTCTTTAAGTTTTTAAAAAGGCATATAATTCAGGAAGATTTTTCTCAACACTATTTATTATTTTCTTTTGCCATCCCTTAGGAATTTCATCGAATATGTATTTCAGTCTTTTCTTTTGATTAGGATTATCTAAAAGAATTTTACTTATTTCCCGCGCGGCTTTTAAATCTTTTTCTTTTTTATCAGGGCTAACTCTTCTCTGCGCTACAATAAATTTGTGAAGAACATAGGCCTCCGGTTCAGGAACCCTCACGCTAATGTTGTTTTTCTTGTCTGTAATGATTGTTGTGTAATCCTGCAAAAAAGCCAACATTCTGATTTTATTTGCCTGAATGTGCAATTTATCTATACTAACCTGCCCGGGCTTTTTTTCTCGCCCAAATTCAGGAATCAAAAACTCTACGTCCAATTTTGGATTTTGATATTTTGTATATCCCGTGGGATAACTTCTTGTGACTTTAAATTGTTGTTTCTCCAGTAGTTTCTGAACATTAACATCCTTTTTTATTTTAGGTGGATTGGGCACAAGAAAATCAACATCCATGGTTCTTACCTCGGGGACATTAGTACTGTCTTTAAATTTTATGCGATAAAAATGATGCGTCCAACTGCCAATCAGTATAATGTCATTCAGTATCTCTGCTTTCTGAAGAGCCTTCAAAATTTTGAAAAAAAGTTTAGATTCGCCTTCCATGGATTACCTTTGAAACCTCTTTAAAATATAATTTGGTTTCTTTCAATAAAGATTCATACCTTCGTCTTTCTTTTATTTGCTTTGCTATTTTTTTTACTTTATCTGAAGAAGGCGGCCCCAGATACTTGAAGTTAGCTCTTCCTTCATTCCAATAAGCTAAATAAGCATAGCAAAGAGACCTCCTTCTTTTTATTGAGATAGAGCCTTTAGAATATTTTTTTATTTCCTTTTGGTACATGCGCATAAGTCTATTGAGTCTCTCATATTCCTCTTTTAAAACGCCTTTAATCATACTCATTGACAGCCCCCCTTGTTGCCTAAGTTACCTGCTATAGTTGTAAATCATTAGGCAACGCATGTCAAGAAAAACGGGGTCAATTCTTTCATTTAATGAGAGCTATTTTGCCTTTGCTGAGTCCGGCGGACGACCTGAGGAAATAATAATACACCCCCGAAGCCACCGGTCTGCCGTATTTGTTTTTGAGATCCCAGTCGGCCCTCATGGAGGAATCCAGCGTTATTATCCCCGCCCCTTCGCGCAGATGCGCCACTTCCTCGCCGGAAAGATTATATATGCTTACAACAGGGCGGGAGGCAAGCGGGATGTTTGATATATGAACGCTTCCCGAACGGACAGGGTTGGGCCAGCAATAGACCATTGTCAAAGCCGGAGCCGTCCGCGAAACAGCGACGTACAATCTATGGTAAAATGTATAATCCGTGGTATTTATCCGCAGGTCAAAACTTATTATGTGTTCGCAGGGGGAAAGTGCCGAAACGCTGAATCTAAAGGGCGACGAAACATTTGAGCTGCTCACAAACGGCCCTATATCGCCATAATAAGCATAGCTTGTTGAAATCGTCACATAAGGGTCCTCCGTGCTGATGACGGCGCTCACGTTCAAAGTGTCAGTTGATTTAAGGTTTTCAAGCCAAACAACAAGCTCATTGTCGGCCCCCGGAGTAACCCTGCTTCCCGTTGATAATGGAAGCTCATAGAAAACATATTCAATCTGCTTTTCCACAGGAAGAATCATTGCGGGGTCTCCCAGAAGATTCAGCGAATACTCTATCCATCTGTACGCATTATTTTGATCCGTCAAATCTGTTGCGGCGGAAATAAAATCCGTTTTGCTTTTCGCAAAAGCCTCGCCTATACGCTTCATACCCGAACTAAATAAAGCATCATAAAAAGCGACCATAAACTCACCGCTGTATTGTGTCGCGTCATTTTCATCAAACCAGCCGTAGCGGGAATTCCCTATAAAAGCGCTGCCGCCGCAGGAGCCTTTTACAAAATATTCGCCTATGCAGTCGCCGACATCTCCGCCATAGCTATTTTTGTTGTCAAAAGAGCCCGCGTAACAGCCGATTGACGATATGACAAACGGCTTGGTGTTGGAAAGTGACGACACATTTGAATTGTCAAAGACCGGGCTAAGCTGATTATAGTTGCCGTGACCGGAGTGATTAAGAAAATCAAGCCCCTCGTTTATTTCATTTATGACAGCGGCCGCCGAAAGCGTTCCTTCGCTCGTATATAATTCCGCAATTTCAAAATCCGGGGGCGTCTGGTCCTTGACCTTCCCCGCTCCGGTCATAAGGTCTTTGCCATCCACACTATAGTTAATCAGCCAATCCGCTATAAGAAGCTCTCTGAAATTTTTATTCAGCGGATAATAGAGCGCCTTTCTGACAAAGTTTTCAGCCTCGGCAACTGTGCCGACGGGAGCTCTGCCTATATAAACTCCCGGCATAAAATTAACGCCGTCGCTCCATTCCCCGTA
>VMTI01000152.1 GCA_013791675.1 bacterium
GACGCGAAGCAGACCGGGACGATAAAATGCGCGCACGATTATGTGGAGCACGTGCGCTCCGCGCTAATTCTTATCCAACGGATAGGCGATGTGCGCGTCGCGGTGAAGATTCTCGGCGTTTCCGGCACGATGAAAGGCGCGCGGACGAAATTCCTCCCGCAGGAAAGGACGATTGCCGAGTTCGTGAAAGATGGGAAGGAAAAAACGGAAATAGAAAATTCTTAAAACTTGAAAATAACCTTTATAAACTACAAACCAGAATTATAATTAGAAAAGTTTTCAAACAAATTATTCGGATTAAAAAGAATCAAACAAAACTAATTATTCTGTAGGTGATATTGATGGACGCAATGCCTGAATTCATGGGATACGACCGCGCAATTGTGACGTTCTCGCCTGACGGAAGGCTTTTCCAGGTTGAGTACGCGAGGGAAGCCGTGAAGAGGGGGACGACATCAATTGGCGTAGTGTTCAAGGACGGCGTTGTTCTTGCAGCAATCAGGCACATTCCTCCGCTGGGAATCACAAACTCGGGAAGCGACAAGGTTCACCAAATAGACGACCATTTGGGCACTGCAACGTCGGGATTTCTCGCGGACGGCCGCGTCCTGATAGACAACGCAAGAGTTAAGGCGCAGGTTTTCAAACTCACTTATGATGACCCGATAAACGTTGTCGGCTCCGTGAAGGACATATCCGACAGAATGCAATTGTTTACACAGTACGGCGGCGTCAGGCCTTACGGCGTGGCATTGCTTATCGGCGGCGTTGATGAGAACGGGCCGCAGCTTTTCGAGATTGACCCGTCTTCCACTTACTACGGCTGGAAAGCACAGGCAATCGGCCGCGGCGCCAACGAAGCCTTGAAAGTTTTGAGAAAGAGCTGGAAGGAAAACATGACGGAAGATGAAGGTATAAAACTTATTCTGCAGGCGATGCGCGCAGCCGAGAAGGATGCGAAGCCGAACGAAGTCGAGATTGCCATCGTGAAAGAGAACGAGTTCCGCAAGCCGCACGGCGACGACGCAGTGAAGATTGTAAAAAAATTCTGGTAGGCCCTTTTCTTTTTGGCGTTGAACTTGCAAAAAGAAAAGCGTCTGCGGAAAAGAAAAAATTAAATCAACTACATTTTATAAAGTAGGTTTTGGCGGATTATCTAAGTATTTTTGTAAAATAAATATGAATTCATTTGTATTAAGAAAGTAATTTGGATAAGCTTTCTTAAGTTCTTTGGTAGTGTCTGCTTCAACAAGAACTATATCTTTGTTAAGTTTTTCATCTCTCGTTTTTTTCTCGGCTTCCGAATAAGCACGATTGGCTGCTTCTTCCTCATTTCTTTCAAAAGAAGTTATAGCCAATTGTTTAGTATCGATGTTTAAATCTAAAAGATAAAAAGCAGCACTAAATTTCTTTTTGTCTTCTAATAGTTTAAGTAAACTTGACCAACTTCTAATTTTTTGTATTACTTGAAGTTTTTTTGATAATTCTTTAACTTTTGTATATAATTCAAATTCGTTTTCAGGAGTATCTGGAACAATATATGTTCCTTCCATATTAGCAAAAAAGGAACTTATCAATTTAAAAAAGTCAATCCAATCTTTGTCTCCTTCATTAGATTTTAATGCCTGATTTGTGAAGTGCCCCACAGTTTCAACGGCAGTTGCCCATAAATGTTGAAGTTTTGATCTGATTTGAATTTCTATTAGTAAGCCGTTGTATTTCTTTGATTTTTTATCACTGTCGTACTTATAGATTAGATGAATACTTCGATATCCATCAGGTTTTGGATTAGTAATATAATCTTTCTTTTTCTTGAACTCATGTTTAAGATCGCAATGTTTACCTTTCTCATAATATTCTTCACAAAGTTGTCTTACTAAATTTACATTTGAAAGTACTGCTCTACAACCTCCAATATCTTGCATCTGAGAAAGGTTCATATGCTTTGTTTGCTCACGTTCAAGTTTTCTAATAATAGCTGGAGTGCGTTTAAGACGCTGAACTACTAACGCATCCGGATCTACCTCTTTTGATACTCGTTTTAATCTTACCTTAAAAACATGTAGTGGAAAACTATGAGAAGATCTCCAATTGTCTAAAATAGTTATAGCTCTATCTATCTCAGTCAGTGAAGGATTCTCACTAACTAAAATATCTCCAGCTTGATCTACTTCACTTTTCTTATATTTAATTTCGGTCCATATCATAATTATCAAATAAAATAATAGTTTTAGAACTTTAAATATTCTGAAACAGATTTCTTTCTTGATATTTATGCCCATCTCACTCGACAAAGCAGTCATAGCAAGAATCGTAAAAGCGGGCGAGAAGTTCGAGATTCTTGTTGACCCGGAAAAGGCGCTCGAGCTGAAGCGGGGCAAAGAGATAAAGATGGAGGACGTTCTCGCCGCGCGCGAAATTTATTCCGACGTGGGAAAGGGCTTGCGCGCGCCGCAGGAAAAGCTGAACAGGCTGTTCGGCACGAACAACGCGGAGCAGATAGCCGTAAAGATAATCCACGAAGGCGAGCTGCAACTCACAACGGAGCAGAGAAGGAAAATGGTTGAGGACAGGAGAAAGCAGATTGCGGGAATGATTTCAAGGCAGGGTGTGAACCCGCAGTCCGGGGCGCCGCATCCGGTTGAGCGGATATTGAACGCGATGGAGCAGGCGAAAGTTCAGATAGACGGGACAAAACCCACGGAAGAGCAGATAGAAGGCATTCTTGAAAAGATACAGAGAATAATTCCTATCCGTTTTGAAAAAGTCCAGCTCGCGATAAAAATCCCGCCCGCTTATTCCGCGAGAAGCGTGAGCGCTGTGCGCGCTTTCGGCAAACTGCAGAAAGAGGAATGGCTCAACGACGGCTCCTACGCTGCGCAGAGTGAGATTCGCGCGGGAATGCAGCCCGAGATTTTTGACAAATTGAACTCGCTGACGAAAGGGGAAGTCGAGGTTAAGGTTTTGTCAAAAACACGCCAATAATATTTCAACAAAGCCTTAACCGAGAAGAGGTTAAAGTGCTGAACAGGGCACATTAAAATTTTCTGCAATAATCGGCTCTGTAAAAATCCTGCGGTAAATGTTGAACTTCCAAAATCGGGGAACGCTCTAAAAAGCGGGCGGGTTAAAGAGCCGGACAAGCGTCCCGCAATGTTACTCATTTCATATCTCGGATTTCCGCGGAAAGCTATTTAAACATTAAAACCCCAGAGAATTGAAACGATAAAAATATTTTCAAGAAAAATTCTGTGTCAATACCCGGCACAAATGTTACACGGAAGATTGCGGATTGAATGGTTTGCAAAATAATTTGAGTGATAGTCATGGTTGAAACTTCCGAGCTGCTGGCAAAGGAAAAGGATTTGGCGCTGCCGGGACAGGTTGTCGCGAAAGGGCTGGACTTTTTTCCCGGAACTGGCTGCTACCGCGACGGCAATGAAATCCGCTCGAAAGTTGTCGGACTTTTCAGGATAAAGGAAAGGTTCGCGAGCGTCATTCCGCTCTCGGGCGTTTATGTGCCGCAGGCGGACGACGGAATAATCGCGGTCGTGGGCGACATCCAGAACACTTTCTGGATTCTCGACATCAACAGCCCGTACGACGCCATTCTGCAGCTCGGCGAGGCGAGCGAGGAGTACATTGAAAACGGCGCGGACCTGAGGCGCTACTTCGATGTTGGCGACATCATTTACGTGAGAATACTGAACGTCGCTTCTTCAACATCGGTTACGCTGACCATGGACGACCAGCGCGCGAAAAAACTGCGCGGCGGAAGGCTTGTCGCAATCACACCTTCAAAAATTTCCCGCCTTATCGGCAAAGAGGGCTCGATGATTGAAATGGTGAAACAGGGAACGCTATGCCAGATAGTTGCGGGGCAGAACGGCATTGTCTGGATAAAAGGGGAAAACGAGGAGCTGGCTGTGAAGACGATAAAGCTGATTGAAGAGAGCAGCCACATTTCCGGATTGACGGAGCGCATCGCGGAAATGCTGAAACAGAACGAGAACAATAATCCGGCGCAGGCTGAAAAATAAAACAGCGTAACTGATGAAAAAATATTTAAATAAATTTGAAACAAAAAATTAAACACAAATAAAAAGTTTAGCAAAAAGATGGTATAAAATGGCGGCTACTTACAAACAAATTCAAGATTACATAAAACGGAAATACGGATAGAAATCTCATAGAAGAAAAGGAGAACGAGTATATCCATGTCCAGAAAATAAATTAAATGCATTAAAGAACGCTTTTAGATATTTCAATATGTTAGGATAAGTATGAACGGTTGAAAATGCTTTTATAAAAATAAGCGACAGATACGATTTTCAGATTTTAAAATTTACAAAAAAAAGGTTGCGGGATTCCTCAAAACCCGCTGGAGGTTTTGAGTATGAGCGGACATCGCGACGAACCATTGTTCAAGGACGGGAAAAGGCTGGACGGGCGCGCGCTTGACGAGATGCGCCCGATGGAGGCGAGAATCGGAGTTGTAAAACGCGCGAACGGCTCCGCTTTTTTCAGGTTCGGCAAGACTGTCGCGATAGCAGCGGTTTACGGGCCGAGAAACCTTTATCCGAAGTTCAAGCAGGACCCGCAGAAGGCGGTGATAAGGTGCAAGTACAGCATGCTGCCGTTCTCGACCGACGAGCGCATAAGGCCCGGAACAAGCAGAAGAAGCACCGAGATATCGAAGATTCTGAAGGAGGCGCTTTCCAATTCCGTTTTTCTCGAGGAATTTCCGAAAACCGGGATTGATGTTTTTGTTGATATAATCCAGGCGGACGCCTCTACAAGATGCGCGGCGCTGAACGCAGCCTCGCTCGCGCTCGCTGACGCGGGCGTGCCCATGCGCGACCTGGTTTCCTGCTGCTCCGTCGGAAAAGTGGACGGGCAGATTGTTCTGGATGTTGCGCAGCTTGAGGACAACTTCGGCGAAGTTGACATGCCTGTCGCGATTACGGACAACGGCAAAATCGTTTTGCTTCAGATTGACGGAATACTCACAAAGGAGGAATTCGGGCAGGCGCTGCGCCTCGCGGAAAAAGGCTGCGCGCAAATCTACGAAACGCAAAAGGAAGCGATTAGGAAGAAGTATGAGGGCGTGGAATAAAAACAGCGAAGAATTAAAATCCAAAAAGCGCAACTGATGAAAAAATATTTTGGAAGAAAATAAAAAAGGTGATAATGATGAATCCTTTGGATGAAGCGCTTGATCTTGGGGTTGTAATTGCAGGAGTCTATACTTTAATAACCGCAGAGACTCTCGTAAGGAATTATCTGAAAACAAGAGCAAAAGAAAAATATTTTGCGGCTAAAGATTA
>VMTI01000207.1 GCA_013791675.1 bacterium
ATGTCGCCACGCCGAGATTATACGCCTGAAACCAGTATTGCGAGGGGGTTACAATCATAAGTGGGTCAGTCGCGCAGGAAAAAGCCACTGTTGAACCATAGTTCGTTACCGTATTCCCAAAAGTGTCCAGCGCACGCGCCTCAACGTTATAAGTCACATAATCTATTCTCTGAGGATCGGCAATACCCGATAAACTGAAACCGCTGAAAGATGCCGGCGTCACCTCTATAGGCGACTGCCAACCTTTGAGCGTCGGCGACGACGGAACGCTCTGCCACGCCTCAACATAAAAATTGGATCCGGTATTATTCAGCGTAACATTAAAAGGCTTCTTGCCACGGTCGCTGGCGGGAATAAAAACATAAGTTGAAGGCGACACAGACCACGACCCGTTATCCGACTTGAAAGTGATGGTGGATGAATAATTCACATCGCGGTTATCATATTTGTCCAGCGCCGTGACATAAAAAGAGTCCTCGCTGCCGGCCGCAAAGGGGCTTGCTATTCCGGCCACGCTGAATTTTGAAGCGGAAAGAGGATTGACTTTGATATTTTGCTTACTGCCGTATATCAGAGAAGGATTATCAACCCACTGGGCTTTAACATACCAGGGACTTGTAAGAACGCCCGCTGACGTCCACGAGGATTTCATTAAAGCGACACCGTCCACTCCGGACCATGTCTTCACGCCGTTAACAAGCGACTCTATGCCCGTCGGTAAATCATAATATGTGACGGGCTCATTCGTCACAAACTCAACTACATCGGCATTTGTCGTGTCAATGTTTCCGAACTGGTCTTTTGCCGTCACCGTAATATTGTAATAATTGCCAGCCGTCAGATTTGTCGCAAAAGTAACCTCATACTGATTCCTCGTCGCGGGATTAACCGTAACCGTTTGGGTCCCCTGCCAAACGCCGTAAGCCGTGTCTTTCACCCGCACATAGATATTACCTGTCGTGCACAGTTTTACGGTTGTCGTCGGAAAATCCGCCTCAAAAGTGTGTATCCCGTCGTCTTCGGGCGAACCGAACGTCGTGAATTGGTAATTCCCCGGCACCGAGGCTGAGCCGTTTACATCGTTTGTGTTAAATTGAATTGTGCCCGTGTAATCCGTCTTTCTATTCTCAAATACGTCTCTCGCCTCTACCGTTATATGCGTGCTCAGCCCCGCCGCATAAGGATTGGGCAGGCCGCTCACGGCAAAATGATGGATGAGAGCCGCAGGTTTTACTTTCACCGTTATTCCGTAATAATACAGCGCCGGGAAATCCTGGTCTTTCACTTTAACCGTCCAGCCGCCTGTTTCATTTCTTGTTTTCATTATCAGTTCGCTTGTAAATGGATGGTCGCCGAAATCGGCTCCTCCGCCGAACGTGACAAACTGATAAGTCGCGGGGAGCTGCGCCTGCGTGTCTGTGGTTTCAAACTCGGCTTTCATGGCGTAATCGTCAACTTTGTTTCCATAAGTTCCGTACTGCTTATCGTAAAGCGTTACAACCGGGCTCAACTGTGCGCCCGCCGTCACTTCCCCGGAAACGCCGGTAATAGTCATCGTTGAGATTGAACCGCATTTGACATAAACGGCGTCCGTGTCGGATGACGGCGGCGTGACGCCTCCCAGTCTCTCCACTTTCAGCGACCACGAACCGGCTTTTTTAAGACAGATTCCGGTTGACGTGGCAAAATCAAAATTATGAACGCCGCCGTCGCTTATCTTAAAGGTGTAATCATCCGGCACAACGGCCTCGCCCGAGTTCTCATCCGTCCAGAAGGTCACGGTTTTGTCAAAAGCCAGCGCCGGGGTGCTGTCTACATTGAGCGCCCTCACCCTTATATCGTATTCAACTCCCGCAGTAAGAGTTGAACCCGCTATATCACCGCCTCCTATAAATTCAAGAGAGAGGCTCACCGCCGGTTTGACGAACTTGAACGAATTTATATCCGGAGAGGTTTCCTCAGCTATACCCACATTGTCATAGGCTTTGGAATAAATTTTATACCAGCTGTCATTAACCCACTGTATCTGCGAAGTACCAAGTTCATAAAAACCCGCGCTAAAAGTGGTGGTATTGTATACAACCCCGCTTGTCCAAATGCTGGCCGTTGAAGACCAAGAGTGAAACGGCGAAGCAACCTGCTGTATTGCCATTCTCACCTCAGCCACACCTGAAAGGGCATCGGACGCGGTGCTTTTTACGACAAGGAGCTCCTCATACATCTGGTTGTCAACCGGCGTGCTGATAAAAGAATTCGGCTCGCTTGAATCATAAGTGAAGGAAACTGTCGGAGTGGACAACTGTATCATGCCCGCTTTATCCGAAACATAAGTTGTAACGCCATAAACTCCGGCGTTCTGCCACGCTCCCGAAAGCGAAACGTCAGTGTATGTCCAGGAAGACGTGAAAACATTCGCGGCCAGCCAGTTGGCCGTCGTCGTCCATGATGAACCGGTCCAGTCGTATGAACCTGATGAAATCTTCACCTTCACAAAATCAATTCCCGAATACTTATCAAACATTCCGCCCCTGATTACCGACGGATTTCCGGAAGTGTAATACTGACTATTTACAGGATATGTTATAGACGAAGTCGGTTTCACAACATCATATTTGAACGTCGTCTTCAGCTGCCAGGTTTCTTCGTTGCCGGCATAATCCTTCGCCTTCGTGTAAAGTTCGTATGTTTCCTCGCCGCCGGCGGGATAAAACACGCTGAGAGAACCGCCTTTTTCAACGATGTCAAAATACCAGTCCGCACCCGTCAGGCTCGTAGAGTTGTCGTATTCACCTGCTATCCACGAATTAACCTGCCACCATCTGTTCGCATTTTTATCGCTCCTCCTTATTCTGATTTTTACCTGGGAAGCGCCCGACTGCGTCCCTTGGACCGGTTCTACCGCAGTGCCCGTATAGGTGGGAATTTTCACATTATAATTACCGCTGTTAACAGGATAATCCACGCCGCTTGTAGGGGTTGAAGCGTCATACAAAAACTTCACCGCATAACCGCTATCGCTTCCTATTGTCCCGGCGGATTCCGTGTTATAAGCGGTCTTATTGCCTGCTTTGTCCGTAACTCTCACCCATATACGGTGGTATTGTCCGTCAATCCAAGATGCTGAACTGAGCCAGTTCGCAAAAGTATCAGCGGTCCCCGCGGTAATCCATTTGAGTTCATCCGTCACCCACTGCGTACCGCTCCAGTAGTCGCTCAGTTTCTTCTGGACAACTTCAACCTTGTCAATCCCGTTCGTATCAAATGATGTTCCCGTAACATTCACAAAACTCCAGTTCTTGTAATCATTATCCTGCGGAGAAATAATCGCCGCTGTCGGCTTCACGGTGTCGAAGATAAACTTTCTCTCTGTTAAACTTCCCGGATCGGGCTCCGTATTTCCCGCCGTATCCGTAGATTTTGATGTAAAATAATATGTTGTGTTTTCGGCAAAAGGGCTGCCGGGGACGGTAAAACTCCAATTAACAGGAGAACTTCCCCACGCGCCAGTCGCGCCGCCCAGCCAGGACTCGTATGTCTGCCATGCGGCGCCGTCCCACCATTTATCCGTTGTTCCACCTTCTTTCTTTCTAATTCGAGCCCGCACATAACCGATACCCTGCGTGTCCTGGGCCGTTCCGGAAATTACCGGTTCTGAATTTCCTACTGCCCCGTCTGATGGCGAGTTTATATCCGAATCCGGAACATCTGTGTCATAAGTGACAACTACCTGCGAGGCAACTCCCGTGTTCCCCGCCGAGTCTTTCGTTCGGACTTTTATCGTATGCGGTTTCTGATTCTGCCACCAGACTCCCGCGGAATTATATATCCAGTCCTCGGCGGGTCCGTCAAAAGTTAAATCCACGGCATTTACGTTCTGCGAAAACCATGTGGGCGTTGTCGTCGTGGACGCGCCCGCTTCATCCCAGTAATATGTCGTGGGAACATTAAGATAACTTATCTGAAGTTCTACTTTTGTGATGTTTGAAAAAGAACCGGGATCCTGGGATGTGCCCTCAATACTCGCGATTGAAGCATAATTCCCGGTTGCCGGAACAGATATTCCGGCAGTCGGCAGGCCCTTATCACAGAAAAAAGTGTTAACAGCGCCGACTGTTTCCGTTCCGAAAAGCGTATCATATGAAACGCTCGCGAATTCAAATTTTCCGTTTAATGAACCGTCAAGATACGAATTCCAGTTAGGCATTGACGTAAATGTAAATGTCCCGCCGGATACCTTATAATTACAGCCGAGCCAGTATGGGTCCGTCTGCCATGCAGCCGTGTTCCAGTATTTATTTACTGTCGCGGCCGCGCCCTGCGTGCACTGCATCCGAAGTTTCACTCCAGTCAACTGCGCGTAAGATGCATTGTGCGGATAAGCCGTGCCGCTTGATATCGACAGGCCGCTCGCATGTAAATTATCCATCGGCATCGTCACAAGCGAGTCCGGAGCGAGCAGGACTTTGGCATATTGGCTGTAACCTTCTTCCGCCGTGTTGGCGTCAACAACTTGCACCCTCCAGCCAGAGGACGTATTGGACGAATGGAAGGTCACACCATTCGTCCACGTTTTAATTCCCGCATCAGTTGTTGACGAAAAATGATAAGTTCCCGGCAAAGCGGCCGCGAGGTCATCCGATGAAAATGTGGCAGTTGAGAAGTAACTCGCCACTCTGTTGTTGTAAACATCCTGAGCCTCAACGGTAATATTGATAGCCCTGTCTTTTGTCACGGCGAGGCCGGCGCTGAGCCCTCCCAGAGTGACGCCGAAATGATGCAGAGCCGAGGGGCTTACAGTAATACCCGTCTTTGAAGCGGAACTAAGAGCGCCTGAATAACCCCACAACTGTCTGTTTGAGCCGGCGTTAAAGAATTTAACAGCATAATTACCCACGCCGCCTGAAAGCGTTTGAGTGGAAGGCACAACTTTCGCTTCAACGGTTGCGGAATTATCAGTGCCGTTTGTGTGAAACGTAATTATCCCGCCCCATGAGTAAACCATATTATTGAATTCGTCTCTTATTTTTACATTCGCGGTATCGGCGGCTCCCGCCATCACGTTCGCGGGAAAAGCCGTAAGAGTTATTTTATTCGCGGCCGCGGCATTAACTTTTATTCCGCTTTGCGTTCCCTGAATCAGAGTATTGCCGTTAGCGGGATAGCCGCCGGCATCGGTGGCCGTAACAGAAAACCTTGTCGAGTCAGGGTCGCTTGATTGTTTCAACCGTATCCATGAAGTAAAAACCCTCTCGCCGTTCGTCACCTCGCCTGTGCCGCCGGTTTCATAACTTCCGTTATTTGATGTAAAAGCCACGACGGCGTCGGCGCCGGTATATGCGGACTGCTTGTTACCGTAGGCGTCAACCGCCTTCACGTTAATATTATTCCACGCGCCAGCCGTCACATTATAAGTGCCCATCGTCACGACAAAAGCAGAGGCATAAGTCGGATTGACCGTCACAGTCTGGGTGCCTCTCCTAAATGTGTAGTCAAAATCCTTCACCCACACTGATTTGCCGCCGGCAGTACACAGCGTTATGCTGTCGCCCTCATAATTATAAAAACTATGAAGGCCGTTATCCGCTCCCGAGCCCGAGGTAAACTGATAATTTGAAGGAAGCTTTACCGAGCCGTGAGTATCGTCACTGCCAAAAATCACAGTTCCCGCGTAATTCGTTTTTCGGTTGGCGTATGCGTCAAAAACTTCAACAACGGCGCCGGTGGAATCTCCCGCCGTGAATGGGTCCTCTATTTGCGACACCGTAAAATGATCCAAGGCCCCCGGCTTTACAAGAATCCCTGTCTGAGAACCGGTTATGGTCTGTGTTGACACATCTTTAACCGTTAAATACCATCCGCCGGAGGCCTTCGCTGTTTTAAAAATCAGCTCCCCGGTAAATGTGTGAGTCCCGCATGTGAACTGGTAATTGGAAGGCAAAGTCGCCGCGGGGTCATCGCTTGTAAAAGTGACGTTGCCAATATAATTCTCAACTTTGTTTCCGAGCGCGCCCCATTTTCCGTCATAAACAGTAACCAGCGGTGATTCCGCCACCCCTGCCGTGGCGGGATTATTTATGCCGGAAACTGTGAATTTTCCGTCGGGATACA
>VMTI01000149.1 GCA_013791675.1 bacterium
ATGGAGTGGTGATGCTGAAGCTTTCCATGTGGGTTTGGGGATATGAGGTGCCATGGCAGAAACTTCAGGTTGTGAGATCCGGCACGGGCCTTGATGAGGATATAAAGAGCGTTAAGTTATACAGAGATGTTCAGGTTGAAGGCCAGCCCAACTACGGCGAATGGGGCGGAAACGATATGCTCGTGGCCTCCGGCGTTTTTGACGGCGGTATATGCCTTCTTGATTTTTCAACACCCACAGCGTCCGTAGAGGTTATACCGACGACGACCATGTATTATTTTATACTCTTTGATTTTTCCAACAGCGCCACGCCCGGAGCTTTCACCGGACTTAAAATAAATTCCAACAGCGCTTTTACTGTTGAAACACCGCACAACGTTTATGATTTTTCGCCGGAAATAGCTTCGGTGCAGGTGCAGCAGATTGCCACGATAGATACACTGCAGATTGTCACGGTAGATCCCATGGTTGCCGAAGTGACGCAGGGCGACAGGGACGTGTCTTTCGCGCGGCTAACGCTGAAGTCGGACTCTCATGACGCGGTGGTAAAAGGGATGACCATACACAGAACCGGCACGGGGATAGACGGAGACATAGAAGCTATAAAGGTATACAGAGACCTTTATGAGGAAGACGGCGGCGGCGTTGAGGGTGTTCTTGATAACTGGGATATAAGATACGACACAAGTTCTTATACGTATCCCGGCCTTATAAACTACGGCAACGAAGTGTTTATTGACGGTAAAGCCGAAATAACTTTCAAAATTCAGCAGAAAGTGGGCACATTGATAGACGGGCTGGATAAAACCTATTTTGTGGCTTTTGATATAGCTAATCTTGCCACCGTCGGAAAAACAATCGGTTTCAGAATACTTACGCCCGGCGCCAGCGCCTTTGCCGTGGTCGAGCCTGATAAGATGGAGGATAAAAATTTCACGACTATGGGCGCCGTCATAAAGGAATATCCCGACACCGTAAAGGTTTCCGCGTGGAGGGATTCCGAAGGAAAAGGCGTTATTCCTAATGAGGTTGTTCAGGGGCAGAAGAACATCCTTGTTGAGAAATTTTTGCTCACAACGAGAACATCCGCAATAGGGGATCCTGAATCTGAAGCTCTCTGGACGGGTATGCGCTCCTCTCTCGGCGGAGATGTGCCGGACAAATATATTGAAAAAGTGAAAGTTTACAGGGATCTCGACGGCGACGGCATCTATGACGGAAGCAAAGACCAGCTCATAGGCCATTCGGGTGATCCAACGAGCGGCGCCGCCGCCTATGCCAGCGGCGCCACAAATATACTTTTCCTGAATGAGCGGGTCACCTCGCCGGACATATCAAGCGCTTACACAATAGGAAAAACTTATATGAACTGGCCTGTGAATAAGTATGCAGGCTATTCCATAGAAATTACGACTGGCGCGGGCGCCGGACAGAAGAGAATCATTGTTTCAAATACGGGAGTTATCTTTACGATAACTCCCGCGTGGGACACCATTCCGGGCCGGAGTTCTGTTTTTGAAATAAAAACTATTCAGACGGTGGGGACGGTCGCCAAAAATTATTTTATGGTTTATGACCTTTCTTTGAATGCGCCGCCGCTTGCGACACTGGCCTCCAAATTTACATCGCCGTCATTCTTTTTCATATCCCAGCCCAACGTGGTGACGTTGGAAAATAACTTGCCAATAGAGTCTACAGAGGCGACAATCAAGCCGGTAAGGATAAATCTGAAACTGTCGGATACTGCTCCTGCTTCCTGCCTGCAGGGCGAGCATGCCGTGCCCATAGCGGCTATGGAAATTTATGTTTCATCGCTCACCATTAAATCCGCCGACGGTAAGCCCGAATTGCAGAAGATAAAAATGTATCTTAATTTTACGGGTGGTTCAGGTTCTCCCGCGGAGTTTGACAGCGATATCGCTGCGGTTCTCGTGTATAGGGATACGAACGGTGACGGTCGCCTGACACGCGTGTGGAATACAGGGACTTTAAATTATGAGGTTTCGGGCGATTCGCTGATATCAAGCGGCAATGATAAATTCGTCGGAAATCTGTGCGAGTTGATATTGACGAATAATCCTGTCCTGACCGGCGCACCGTTGAGGATTTTTATAGCTTTCAATATAGCGCCCACAGCCAACACTAACGATTCCGTGGGAATCAACATAGGGCATTTTACGAACGACTGGATAGGCATAAATCCGCCGGAAAGAATTATTGACGATTCTTCTTTCACGAGCGCGCTTTCCTTGATAAAGAGCCAGTACCGTCCGACAACACCGGTGGTTACTATGGGCAGCGTCTGGACCAACAGAAGCACCGAAGTCGGCGCGTCGTGGGAATCCTACGCGACTTTGGGTGTTGAGGAGACCCAATACGCCATAGGCAGGGTTATAGGAGGAACGGAGAACCTGTCGTGGCAGACAGTTGAAATACCGGTTTCGGAATGGACGCAGAATTTTGTTTCTTCCGTCACAGCCAGGGTTGAAAGGCCGCTGTTGGAAAGGAATTATTTCTTTTCCGCTCAGACGACCGGAAGAAAGCTGGTCGGAACCACGTTCACTACGGAGCAAAGCGAAACGGGATACGCGGCGTTTTATGTTGATATGACGCCGCCCTCGAAGCTGACGGTGCCGACTATTTCCGCGCAGGAAACATCATCCAATTACTGGGTGGTGTGGACGCCCTCGTACGATACATATAAAGACGCGGGCGGCGTAGCCCGTACGGTTACAATGGGCATGACCGCCGAACTTGAAAGTGAAATAACATCGTCAGGCTACACTTATAAAACTGACGTAAACACCGGCGTTATGACGCTCTATACTTCTGATAATGTCGCCGTCAGCGAGCCTTTTTCAGGATACTACGAATTGAGCGGAGGGGCCAAGGAGAGAGTGCTTGCCAGCGGAGTTATATATTATGAACTGCAGGAGCAGTCCGATACATCGGCGAGATGGCACACAATATCGTCGCATATTCCGCTTGGGACGAACGGCTATGAAGTAGGTTCGGCTATTACCGCTTATGAGGATAGCACGCCGAGAAAGGCCTCGGCCAGTTATTACCGCTACAGGATACGGTCTGTTGATAAAGCCGGCAATTACAGTGAATGGTCGGCTGTTTCCGCCGCGCATCAGGCGGCTCCGCCGGCCCCCGGAATATCGCAGGTTTCAAATTACCCCAATCCTGTGGACGCGACCAGATACAGCGATACGACCATAGCTTATACACTCAGCGAGCCTTCAACGGTGGATATAACGCTTTACGACCTTCTCGGCAAAAAAGTTTATTCGTGGCATTTCAATCCCGGCGATGACGTTACTTATGAGAAAGATCCCAGAACCGATGACCCCCGTTCCGGCGGCGGCAAGGCCGGGCCGAATAAGATTGTGTGGTATCTCAAAAACGAAGTCGGCAGAAAAGTCGCGAAAGGCGGTTATATCTGTCGCATAGTAGTTAAAAATTCACAGGGCAGTTTTGAGAAAACCTACAAAATAGGCGTTATCAGATAGGCAAGGCCTGTCCTCCCGCCGGGGTATTTGACAAAACGGCGTCTTTTTGATAAAAAAAACAATGAAACTTATTCAATATGCGGACATTTTGTCCGCATCACGCTCCGGAGGTAAGCTCTTTACCGATGAAAAATATGTGCTTACGCCTCTTGCAAAAGAGGCTCTAAAAAGGCACAATGTGGAAATTTTGAGTGGAGGTTCTTCTATGAGAAAAATTATAATCGCGGGAAACTGGAAAATGAATATGGCCAATGACGAGGCCATTCTGTTGTCAAAAGCGGTGGCGGCTGGCGTGGGTATGGGAGAAGTGAAGGACAGGATAGCTGTTATGTGCCCGCCTTTTACGGCGTTAAGTTCCGTCGCGGCCGGTATATCAGGAATTAAAGGACTTTATCTGGGCGCGCAGAATATATTTTATGAGGACAAGGGCGCTTACACCGGCGAGATTTCGGCGGACATGCTGCTTTCCTGCGGCTGTTCATTCTGCATAATAGGCCATTCGGAAAGAAGAAAATATTTTGGCGAGACCGATGAGACGGTGAATAAAAGAGTAAAAAAAGCCCTTGAAAAATCACTGACACCCATAATATGCGTGGGCGAGACCCTTGAAGAAAGAGAATCCTCTCGCGAACTTCGTGTGGTTAAGAAACAGATTGCAGGAGCGCTTTCCGGCCTTTCTAAAAATGATATTATGAAAGTTGTGATAGCTTACGAACCTGTTTGGGCTATAGGCACAGGGAAAACCGCTTCTCCCGAACAGGCCCAGTCAATGCACGCTTATATAAGAGAACAGCTCGCCGCTATTGCCGACGGTGATGTATCTCAGAGCGTGTCCATTCTTTATGGCGGTTCCATGACTCCCGCTAATGTGAAGGGACTGCTTGAGTGCGCCGACATCGACGGCGGACTTATAGGCGGCGCCAGTCTTAAGGCGGAAGATTTTCTGAAACTTGTTCATTTTGATGATTGAAACTAAAATAATTACGGATAATATAGCCAGAAGGCTGCGCCGCGCCGCAAAGCCGGTTGTGTGCAATGTGTCAAACAGACATGTGCATATTACGCAAGAGGATTTCAAAACGCTTTTCGGGCATTCATATGCAATGAGAAAACTTAAAGATTTGATGCAGCCGGGGGAATTCGCGTCCAAGGAACTGCTTGAAATATCCGGCCCCCGGGGAAGCATAAAAAAAGTGCGAATCCTCGGGCCTTTCAGGAAATACACGCAGGTTGAAATATCAAGGACGGATTGTTTTAAGTTGGGCATCGCCGCGCCTGTAAGAGAATCAGGAAAAATAAGCGGCTCGGCTCCTATTAAATTAATCGGTGCCGCCGGAGAGTTAGAACTTAAGGAAGGCTGTATAGTCGCCGCCAGGCATATTCACATGACGAGCGCCGACGCTGATGAATTAGAGCTGAAAGACGGTGAAATAGTAAGAATTGAAATAAGCGGTGTGCGGGGCGGAATTTTGGGCGGCACGCTAGTGCGTGTTTCCCCGAAGTACGCTCTGGAATGCCATATAGATACTGATGAAGCCAACTCTTTTGATTTTAAAAGTGGCGGCTGGATTTATGTTGTATAAGAGGGGTCAGGTCTTGACATTTGACATTTTTATGAATCATGCTAATGTCAAATGTCAAGACCTGACCCCAGTTAGGAGGTTATTATGGAAGCTCTTGGAATGATTGAGACAAAAGGACTTGTCGCGCTTATTGAGGCATCTGACGCCATGGTGAAATCGGCGAACGTCAAAATTGCCGGCTATGAAAAAATAGGCGGAGGTTATGTTACGATTTGTGTGCGGGGCGAAGTCGCCGCGTGCCGCGCCGCATGCGAGGCCGGGGCCGCCGCTGCCGGAAGAATAGGAGAGATTGTATCTGTCCTTGTGATTCCTCAGCCCCACAGTGATCTGGAAGGCAAGCTGCCGATTTCTCTTTCAGAGGGAAAGAAAAAATAAGGCTCCCACCGGCTGGTTTTATGAAATGTCGTCTCTGGGAATGCCGGAGGACAATGCGGCAATGGGGCGGGGTTCGCATACAGAAATAATAGAAAGGAGGCAATAATGCAATTTGCCAGAGTTACGGGCAACTGCGTCTGCACGGTAAAAGACGCAAAATTGCCGAAAGAAAAACTACTTGTTATACAACCGGTGGATTCGTCTCTTAAAAAAGCTGCGGGTTCGTCTCTTGTGGCCATAGATGTCGTCGGAGCCGGGTGCGGCGAGCTGGTTCTTTTTGTTTCCGGCTCATCCGCGCGTCAGACGACCATAACAGAAAACAAGCCCACCGATTGCACGGTTATGGCAATAGTGGATTATGTGGAAAAAGACGGTGATGTGATTTTTTCCAAGAACAAGGAATAATCAGAATGTTCGTCGCGGCTGGAGGTCATTATGGAAAAGTCTGATATTGAGAAAATTGTTAATGAAGTTGTAAAAAGAATATCTTCCGGGCCGGGAGGCTCCGCCGCGCTTTCAGCTTCTTTTCCGGGAGAAAATTTTACGGGAGGGCCGCTTTTTGACACGATGGATGAAGCTATAGCGGCATCAACCACCGCTCAGAAAATTTTTCAGGATCTCGGAGTTGAAAAAAGAATATTGATAATAAAAGCCATCAGAGAAGCGGCTCTTTCAAATGCCGAAACCCTCGCCGCGGAAGCTCAGTCCGAAACAAAAATGGGCAGAACTGCCGATAAGATAATAAAAAATAAACTTGCCGCCGAGAAAACGCCGGGTGTTGAAGATGTGCAGCCCGGAGCTTTTACGGGTGATCATGGTATGACTCTGATTGAATACGGGCCTTTCGGGGTTGTGGGTTCGGTTATTCCCTCAACAAACCCCACATCAACAGTAATTAATAACACGCTCAGTATTTTGTCCGGCGGAAATTCAGTTATATTCGCGCCTCATCCTTCGGCGAAAAACTGTTCACTTAAGGCGATAAGTATTTTACAAAAAGCCGTAAGTTCCGCGGGCGGGCCGGATGCTTTGATATCCGCCATGAAAAAACCGTCTCTTGAGGGAGCCGAACAGCTTTTTGACGACCCCAGAGTGAAGCTTATGGCTGTCACGGGAGGCCCCGCCGTCGTTAAAAGGGCGATGAAGAGTGAAAAACGCGTTATTGCCGCCGGCCCCGGAAATCCGCCGGTCGTTATAGACGAGACTGCCCAGTTTCCTAAATGTGCGGAAGATGTCATAAGCGGAGCTTCTTTTGATAACGGAATTTTGTGCACCGCCGAGAAAGCTGTAATTGTTGTAGAAAAAGCATGGGACAATTTTATATCCGCGATGCGTTCTGACCTCCGGGCTTTTGAGCTTAGCGCGCTCCAGATGGATGCGCTAACGGCATTGGCAATCAAAACCCCGGCGACTCCCGAAAATAGCGAGGGCGTCGTCAACAGGGATTTCATCGGCCGCGATGCGGCGGTTATAGCATCCTCCATTGGATTGAATGTGCCTTCTTCCGTGCGGCTTCTGTGGGCTGCGGTTCCCGCGGGTCATCCATATGTGTGGACGGAACAGCTTATGCCGGTGCTTCCGGTGACAAAAGTTTCCGGGATTGACGAGGCGGTGGAGCTTGCCGTCGCCGTTGAAGCGGGCAACAGGCACACAGCCATTATGCATTCTACGAATATTGAAAATCTTTCCAAAATGGCCCGCGCAATGCAGTGTTCCATTTTTGTCAAAAACGGGCCTTCTTATATGGGGCTTGGTATGGGCACCGGTTATGCGACGCTGACCATTTCCACTCCCACAGGCGAAGGGCTGACAAAGGCAAAGGATTTTACGCGGGAGCTTCGATGCGCTCTCGTGGATAATTTCAGGATTGTGTAGATGATTATAAAGAGATTGAATCACGGCGCGGATCTGTGCGAAGAGATAAAAAGGGTTTGTATGGAAGGAAAAATTAAATCTGGATGGTTTAACGCCGTCGGCGCGCTGAAAAAACTTTCTGTCGGTTTTTACACGCAGGATAAAAAAACATACGGAAGTATAGAGTTTGCCGGGCCCTGTGAAATAACTTCCTGTATGGGGAATATATCTTTAACGGACGGAGAAATTTTTGTGCATGCTCATATAAATGTTTCTGATGAAAAAGGCGCGGTCAAAGGCGGGCATCTTTTGGAGAGCGAAATTTTTGCCGCGGAAGCGTGCATTTTCCCGTCCGATGAAATTTTGGAGAGAGAATTGGATTCTGTTACTGGACTGAAATTATGGCGTTAATATTATGTGGGTAAGCAAACTACATTAAAAAATAACAAACACAGAAGAAGAAATTGGAGGACATAAATGAAACAAAATTATAGATGGTCATTAACCTTCTTTCTGATTGCCAGTTTATGCGCTGTTGGTTTTGCCGGTGGCGCGGCAAAAGAAAAGCAAAGCAAATCAGCGGCAGGGGTTGAAAGAGGTCGTCTGCAAAAACTTTCGCAGGCTGATTATACAGAGTTAGAAGAGTTGATGAGAAAAGAGTCCAGGTGGCTTGGAAAAGGTGAATTAACGCCAGATGAAAGGAAAAGAAAGATTGAACTTTGCAAAAATGCTGATGAAAAACTGTATAAATTGAACACAAAGATAATGGCAGAGGAGACGATAAAAAAGTACAGGCCTGAGGTTGAAAAAAATATTGAAAAATTAAAAGAAAACTTTGATAAAAAGGTATTGGGTAACGAGGAAGTATATGAATTCAAAGAATTAGCATTAGCGAGAGATAAACGGGCGGTACCAATTTTAACAAAAATTTTACTTGAATATGACTTAAAAAATGAAGGGGAACCAAACAAACTGCCGTCGGCAGAGATGCGAAAGCTGGCGGCGAATGCGCTGGGAACAATAGGAGATGAAAGTTCTATACCTTTATTAGAAAAGGCGTATGAGAAGGAAGAAGATAAAACTGTTAAGGGCAATATATTATATGCGATTTTTGAAACAAAATTAGCTAAATTGGGATATAGGGTATGGGTGATACCTGTGCCGAAAAACGAAAAGTCAATTGCAAAAAAATGTTTACTGAAAATTCTGAATGATGTGGATGAGAGAATGCGATATTGTGCCGCTTGGTCATATTTAAGCTGGTTAAGACCTGAAGATAAAGATAGAAAAAAAATACTAAATATTTTCAAAGATTTATCAAACAATGCTAATGACATCTATATTAAAGAAGAGTCCAAAAATTCATTAAGAAAACTTCTGAAATCTAAATGAAAGGGTTGAAAATATTTTTATTGTTATTACTACTTATGAGTTTTCAAAATATAATTTTTTGCTATGACAGGAATAAAGCGATTGAATATGCTAAAGAATGGTGGGATACTGATTCTGATAATAATCCATCTAATGGTTTTGACCAAGTTAACCCGGAATATCATTTTTATAAAGACAAGAACTGTGCTAATTTTGTTTCGCAGTGTGCGATAGCAGGGGGGCTTGAGATATTTAACCCCAATTATTCATACTCTTAACGATAAAAAGTTGAAAAAGGCCTCCTTTTATGGTACAATACCGTCGTGAAACGAAAAATACAAAACCAAAAAGGAGGCCTAAACATGGAAACACTTTGCAAGTCCCAATGTTCGTTTTCATTTTACAGAAAAAAGGATGTGGTTGTCAACTTTCGCGGAGGAGAAATAACAACAGATGCGGGATTAATACCATTGCG